>CAZFLF010000536.1:0-5321 GCA_964519825.1 uncultured Pirellulaceae bacterium
GTTCCCGCTCAGTTGTCTGGTCTGTATTAGCGGTGTCAGCGGATCCGGCAAGAGCACGCTGATCAACGAAACGCTGGCGTACGCTCTGGTGCGACGACTGGGTGGGCTGGCACCGAAGCCGGGATCGTTCACGAGCCTGCGCGGGGTGAGCCAGATCGACAAGGTGGTCGTCGTCGACCAGGCCCCCATCGGCCGCACACCGCGCAGCAATCCGGCGACCTATACCGGGGCGTTTGATGAGATTCGTGCGGTGTTTGCCAGCACGCGCGACGCGAAGCAGCGAGGTTTCCGCGCGTCTCGCTTCAGTTTCAACGCTCAAGGTGGCCGTTGCGAAGAATGTCAGGGGCACGGTCTGAAGAAAATCGAAATGAGCTTTCTGCCCGACCTGTACGTCACGTGCAACGCGTGCGGCGGCGCCCGATTCAATCGCCCGACCCTGGCCGTGCGCTATCGCGGGCGATCGATCGCCGACGTGCTGAATATGCCCGTCGAGGAGGCAATTGTTTTCTTTGAGAACATCGACTCCATTCGCCGAGTGCTACAGAGCCTGGCTGATGTTGGCTTGGGTTATTTGCCGCTCGGCCAGCCGTCAACGACGTTATCGGGCGGAGAAGCGCAGCGGGTGAAACTCGCCACGGAATTGGCGCGGGTCGACACCGGCAAGACGGTGTACTTGCTGGATGAGCCAACGACCGGACTGCATTTTGAGGATATCCGCCGGTTGCTCGATGTGTTACAGCGACTGGTCGATCGCGGGAACACGGTGATCGTGATCGAACACAATCTTGACGTCATCAAATCCGCCGATTGGATCATCGACTTGGGGCCAGAAGGGGGGAGCCAAGGCGGATACTTAGTCGCGAAAGGAACTCCTGAGGAAATTGCCCAACTACCCGACAACCATACTGGGCGGTTCTTGCGAGAAGTGATCCAAACCTAGCGGGGGAGTCGCAACCAAATTCTAAATCCCAATTCCGAATCCGCATGAATCGATCCGTGTTCCGTCGGCCATTTGTCCGTTAGCACACAGATGGAAACACACGGATGCCAGAGTGTTAGCCTGGCACACAGCGAGGTCGGGTAGTCGCTCTTGCACCGATGCGACTTCTGCTTTAACTTCTCCCGCCTCATGGAAGGGGAGTCCAATGCTGGAAGCATGTGCCGCGGTCGGACGTCGGCCGCCAGGTCACGAAGCACTGAACCCGTCGACACTTGCGGTGTGGCACCGGCGGATTGCGCTCGGAATGCTGCTCGCATGGCTCGTTTTTTTCTCCACGCTCAACGAGTCGGTGAGCCTCGGCGCTCCGTGGTTCGATTGGTATGCCGTGTGGACAGGCGGATTTCTATTTGCTCAGCCTTGCCTCTTGGCGGCTTGGGCGGCCCTTCGTCCAGGTCCCGTGATCCTGCGACTTCCGCAGGTGATTACATTGGCCGCGTTCTTCGGGTTGGCCAATGGCTGGAGCACGCACTGCTTCTCCGACGGATCGGAAATGTCGATTTCCGAATGGTTCCTGGTGCAGATGCCGCAGCTCTTGGTGCTCACCGCCACCTTTACCTTCCTCCGCCATCGCCGCGGATGGTGCATCCGACTACGCGGGGACCAGGGCGACCGCAACGCGAACGTCGTGCAGTTCAGTCTCAGGCAACTCCTCGTCTGGACCGCCGTCGCGGCGGTCATCCTGTCGCTCGTCCGTTGGATCTCGCCCGAGGGCCAGATCGTGGGCGACTCGTTCGACTTCGTCGGCGTTGCCGTCCTTTCCGCCTTTGCGCTCTTGTCGGCGATCGTGCTGGTCCCGATGATGTGGCTCGTCCTTGGCGAAAAATGTCATTTCCGCTTCGCCGTCTGGACGGTTGCAGCCGTAGCGATCTCCGCGGCCACGCTTGGGTTGGTATCTCTCTTCGTAGACTGTGCGGGGAATGTCTCGGAGTTTTTGACCGGTGCTGCGGTTACAGCAGTGTTCATCGGATCGGCGCACATCGGTTTGCTCGTAGTGGCTCTGAGTGCCCTGATCGTGCTTCGCCTCTGCGGATATCGGCTGGTGCAAACCGACATCGCCAGGACGCCGGATGTGCCCCCTGAGGGTGCTGTGGTGCCACAGCCAAACAGGGCACAGGCAATTCAGAACTCGAAAGAGTCTGTACTTGCGCGACCAAAGGCAGCTGTCCGATTCGGTTGTATCGCTGGCCTCTTGACACTCGGCTTCGTGGCTCTACTTGTGCCTGCACATGCCGTTCATTCGGAGAAGTCGCGTGTGGCACAGGACTGGGAACTCAAGCAACAGTGGAAGGCCCTCGGCGTAGTCGCGCAGGTCCAGGAGGGCCGAGTTAGCTCGATCGTGTTTCCGCCCGACGGGCCGATCTCGCGTGCGCTCGAGAAGCTCCAAGAAGATGCTGAAAAGGTCAACGTCCGCTCGTTGACGCTCTCCGGCCAGCCGATTGTCGATGATGAACTTCGCTGGCTCTGCGGGTTGAAAGATCTGCGCTATCTCAGGCTCGACCGTACACGAATCACAGATGCCGGGATTGCGCATCTTATTCGGCTCACGGGCCTGGAAGAACTCGACCTCGCCCACACACACGTAACGGACGAGGGTCTCAAGCTGCTCGCCCGCATGCCATTGCTGACGACGCTCGGCTTGGATGACACGGCGGTTACCGACACGGGACTCGCACACCTCGAACCGCTTAGGCGGCTGAAGGTCATCTATCTCTCCAAAACGAAGGTTACCCAAGATGGCATCGCTGCATTCCAGTCGGCGCGACCAGGGGGGCGAGTCATCCTACAGGGGGCGGAGAATCTTATCCGCCAAATGAACGGCGCGGGTCCCGCGGGCGCACTCGCGACACAGAGCGCGCCTTAGCACGCACCTCGTTAGGTTGAAGCACACACTTCTTCATCCGTGTGTTTCCATCCGTGTGAAATCTGGTATTGAAAGTCAGTGCACATCGATCGAGTCACACGGATGGAGTTCAATGCCGAGCTGACTCTCCGCCTACTGCCGCATCTGTCGGCTCGTTCAGTATCCGACCGCTGCTCCGTCCTTGCGGGCTTCCGTTCCTCCGTGCAGAACGCCGTGTTCCCAATCGATCAAGATCCCCTGGTAGCCGCCGTAGCCACCTTTCGAGCGTACGACATTGTGCCCTTTCGCACGCAAAGCCATGACCGCCTGGTCGGAGATTCCGGATTCGACCGTCAGTGTGCCGCTCCCTTGGGCCGGAAGACCGGTTGGAGTAGCGCTGCCGTTATGTTGAACGCGTGCCGCGTCGCCAGCGGCTTGGACGTTCATTTCAAAATCAATCAAGTTGACGAGTACTTGGACATGCCCCTGCGGTTGCATGTCGCCTCCCATGACGCCGAAGCAAAACCAAGGCCGTCCATCTTTCGTAGCCATCGCCGGGATGATGGTATGAAAGGGCCGCTTGTGCGGTTCAAGTCGATTAGGATGCTGGTCGTCGAGCGCGAATAATTGTCCGCGATTCTGCAATGCGAACCCGACGTCACCGGGCACAACTTGCGAGCCGAAACCATGAAAGTTGCTTTGGATCAACGAGCAACAATTGCGATCCTTGTCGACCACTGTCAGATAAATCGTGTCACCGTGCGCGAACTTGGGATCACCAGGTGGAACGTCGGTCGCCGCCTGATTGCGGTTGATGCGAGCGGCTTGGCGCCGTCCATATTCCTTGGAAATCAATCCCGCGACAGGAACATCGGCCAAGGCGATGTCGGCATAAAAGCGGGCTCGATCGGCGTAGGCCAATTTCTTAGCCTCCACCAACAAGTGCAAGTATTCCGCGCTCCCCGGACCCAGCGCCCGCACATCCGATTGCTCTAGCACGTTGAGCATCTGTAACACTGCGATTCCCTGCCCGTTGGGGGGCAACTCCCAGACGTCGTAACCACGATAGTTGGTCGACACCGGCTCGATCCAATCGGCGGTGTGTTCGGCGAAGTCCCGTAACGAAAAATAGCCACCGTGCGCCTCGCTATAGGCAACAATCGTCCGTGCGATGTCACCTTGATAGAAAGCCGCTGCGCCTTGATCGGCCAGCCGACGATAGGAGGCGGCCAACCGGGGGTTGCGAAACAGCTCGCCAAACCGCGGAGATCGCGTGCCGTGGATCAAGAATGTCTGGGCTGAATCGGGCCACTCGCGCAGCCGTTGTGTGGCTCCGGACCATTCGCCGGCGATTACCTCGGTGACCGGAAAGCCGTCTTCGGCCGCCGCGATCGCCGCCGCCAGTAGCTCACTCCAGGGCTTCGTCCCAAACCGTTTCGACAGCGCATCCCAGCCGCTGACGCAGCCAGGAACGGACCACGACAGCGGACCATAGAGTGGAATCTGATCGAGACGCTGCTGCTTAAAAATCTCACGATTCAGAGCGTAAGGACTGCGTCCACTCGCATTGAGTCCGTAGAGCTTCTGGGTTTTGCTGTCCCAATAGATGGCGAAGAGGTCTCCGCCGATTCCGCAACTGGCCGGCTCAACCACTCCCAACATCGCGTTCGTGGCGATGGCCGCATCGAGGGCATTGCCACCCCCCTTCAGCACGTCGAGCCCCGCTTGTGCGGCCAGTGGATGACTCGTTGCAACGATCCCATTTTTGGCCACAACCACCGACCGGCTCTGCTTCGCATCTCCGACCGGCCGATCATAGCCTGCAGCTTGAAGATCCGTGTGATTCAAAGCGATATCTGGACTAAGCATGGCGGTCACCAACAGAAAAGAAGTCGACAGAATCGAATCACGTTTCATGGAACAGACCCTTGTGCGGCAGGAGGTTCACCGACGTGGAGCGGTCGTTAGCGGGGTGACGGGGTTTTCCACCAGGCGGCCTTGTTCGCGAGCCAGCACGCAGCGCTTGATCCGTGGCAACACGTAGCGCCCGAACAACTCACATTCATCACGGTGTGGATAGCCCGACAACACAAATGCTCGCAGGCCCAGGTCGATGTATCGTTGAATCTTGCCCAATACCTGATCCGGATCTCCAACAATCGCGCTGGCGCATCCCGATCGAGCACGCCCGATTCCGGACCAAATCAGAGGTTCGATGAAGCCATCGGCGTCGGCCTGGGCGCGCAGGTCGTCCTGCCGGATCACGCCCATGGACTTGGCGTCTTGCGAGCGGTGTTTGATCGCCAGCCCCATCTTTTCGTCGAGCTTCGACATCAGGCGATTCGCGGCCGCGCGGGCCTGCTGTTCGGTCTCGCGAACGATGACATGAATTCGCAAGCCAAAGTCCATGTTTCGGCCAAACTCCGCGGCGCGACGAGACATGTCGCGCATCGTCTCGGCAAGTTGCTGTTCCGTCTCCGG
>CAZFLF010000537.1:0-5319 GCA_964519825.1 uncultured Pirellulaceae bacterium
TCCCGGATACCCTGGTCGTCAATGGCCGGGAAATTCGCGTCGTGTCGGCCAAGGATCCGAGCGGTTTGCCCTGGAAATCGCTCGGCGTTCAAATCGTAATCGAATCGACCGGCTTGTTCACCGAGGCCGAAAAGGCCAAGGGGCACATCTCCGCCGGCGCCAAGAAAGTCATCATTTCTGCTCCCGCAAAAAACGAAGATATCACGATTGTGATGGGCGTGAATCACGACAAATATGATGCGGCGAAGCACAACATCATCTCAAACGCCTCGTGCACGACAAACTGTCTTGCGCCGCTGGTCCACGTCCTGCTAAAGGAAGGGTTCGGCATCGAAGAAGGTTTGATGACGACCGTGCATGCCTATACCGCGACGCAAAAGACGGTCGATGGTCCCAGCCGCAAGGATTGGAAGGGAGGCCGCACGGCCGCGATCAACATCATTCCCTCCACAACCGGCGCCGCAAAGGCCGTCGCGCTCGTCTGTCCCGAAGTAAAAGGCAAGATGTCGGGCATGGCCTTCCGCGTGCCGACGCCGACCGTCTCGGTCGTCGACCTGACGGTGCGGACCGTGAAGCCGACGAGCTACCAAGAAATCACCGCGGCGATGAAGAAAGCCAGTCAAACTTATTTGAAGGATATCTTGGAGGTCACCGAGGACGAAGTCGTCAGCACCGACTTTATTCATAGCCCTTTGTCTTCGATTTACGACGCCGGCTCCGGGATTGAGCTGAATAGCCGGTTCTTCAAGCTAGTGAGCTGGTACGACAACGAATGGGGATACAGCAATCGTGTTGGTGATCTGTTGAAGTTGATTGTTGAGAAGGGTATTTAAGCTTCGGATGTCGCTGTCGGACAGTTTGCTGCAATATCGGCGCTATCGAGCGCCAACGCGGCACGGCGAGAAGTTCCTGGACCCGCCGCTGACGCAGGCGCCGGCGACCGTCGCGGAGAATATTCAGCGTCGCCGCGGATGGTCTCTGCAGCTCAACGGCGTGGAATTGGAGCGGATTACCGCTGAAGCCCGCGACGAACTCCGCCAACTGGCTGCGGCATATACACGGCAGTACCGCGACCTGCCTGTCGATCCGGCCACTTTCTCACCCGGCGCACCGCTCATTATGTCGGGGCACCAGCCTCGTTTGTTCCATCCGGGAGTCTGGTTCAAGAACTTCGTCCTCGACCGGTTGGCCCAGAAGATTCAAGGAGTCGCGATCAACTTAATCGTCGACAACGATCTGGGCGGGGCCGCGGCGATTCGCGTACCGGCGGGAAACGTGTCGGAACCGCGAATCGAAGTGGTCGAATATGATCGAGCGACTGCCGAGATCCCGTTGGAAGAACGGCAACTACTGGATCGCGCGCAATTCGAGAGTTTCGGTCAGCGCGTGCATAGGTTGATGGAACCGTTCATTCCCGAACCGCTCGTTGCCGCTTGGTGGCCGCGTGTCATCGAGGCCTCGCGGCACGAGCCAAATCTCGGTCGCTGTATTGCTCAGGCGCGGCACCAGTTGGAAGCTGAGTGGGGAGTGAACAACTTGGAGCTGCCATTCAGCATCGCCTGTGAAACGCGGTCATTTCGCCGGTTTGTCCTGCATTTGTTCGGCGAATTGCCCCGGTTGCACCAAGTCTACAACGAGTCACTGCTGGAATATCGGCGAGTGAACCGCGTGCGCAGTCGATCCCATCCGGTGCCGAAGTTGGAGCAGGTTGAAGGCTGGTTGGAGGCGCCGCTGTGGGTCTGGACCCGGCAAGATCCACGGCGGCGGCGTCTATTTGCCCGGCATCGCGCTGGCAACACGGAGCTGACCGATCTGGGCGAACAGCGTTGGACGATCCACGGCCGGCACGAGGATGCGCTCGACGAACTGGCTCGGATGGCCGAACAGGGAGTCAAGATTCGACCGCGGGCGTTGGTCACGACCATGTACGCACGGCTGTTGTTGTGCGACTTGTTTGTGCATGGAATCGGCGGCGGAAAATACGACCAGCTCACCGACGCCATCCTGCAGCGATGGCTGGGAATCGAGCCGCCGCGTTTTCAGGTCGCAACGTTAACGGCGCAGCTTCCGATCGCGAGGCCCAATGTGTCACTTGACGACTTGCACCGCGTGGAGCGAACGCTGCGCGAGCTAACTTTCAATCCGGATCGCCACATTGACGAGACTGATCCGGCGGCTGCACTCATCGCGGAAAAGCGTGAGTGGCTGGCGATGGACAGTCCGCGAGGCGCCGGGCGGCCCCGCCATCAGGCGCTCGCGCGAATCAACTCCGCGCTCCAAGAATTCGTGGCGGACCGTCGAGTGAAGCTGCTGTCCGAGCGCGTTCAGCTCGATGAATTGGCGCGTCACGATCGACTTCTCGGCTCGCGCGAATTCGCCTTCTGTTTGTTCCCGGAGAAAACTTTGAGGTACTTGCTACTGGACAACGCCTGAATCCCCTATAAGTTAATCGACACACAGGGCGGTGATGGAACGAACATTTGTAGCAAGGGATGCTGACGATGAGTTCGACGATTGAGTCGCGCGGAGCGCAGGTCAACGGCGGAACCACTGGAAACACTCATCACGCGATCAAGAACCACGCGTTAAAAAACACGGAAGCACGCAGTAATTTTCTCGCCGCGTCCGGTCGCGCGAATCTCATCGCGCCAGTGGTCAAACCCGGCGGATTGCAGATTGTGTCGGCTCGTCCCGGCGATCACCACTTAGCTTGCCATCTTTTGGCGAGCGTTCAGCGAGCACCGTCGCCGACCGAGTTTCAGGCGCAACTTGACGATCCGTTTTATGAACCATCCGATCGGTTGCTCTGCAAGGTGAATGATCTGTTGGTAGGACACGTCCGGCTCGTGAAACGCGAAATGCGATTTGGGTCCGCGACGTTACCCGTAACGAATCTCGTGGATCTGTTAGTGTTGCCCGAATTTCGCCAGCAGGGTTGTGGATCGGCATTGTTGGCAGCGGCCGAACGAGAAATAGTGGCCGAGGGTTCGTTCCTGGGCGTTGTGCGCACGAAGCAGCCCCAGTTCTTTTTGCGTCGCGGTTGGTGCGTTTGGACGAGGCACAGTTATTCGACGGCGGGCGCGCGGGAAATCCTTTCGCAGCTCCTGGAATCGCGACCGGCAAGCGCCGAGGATGAGGATGTCAACGCGCCGGCGATCAATATTCGCTGGTGGCGCCACATCGAACTGACGGGAATGGTCCGATTGTACAGCGAGAATACTCGGCGGGCGTTTGGGCCGTTGGTTCGCTCCGACGTCTATTGGCAGTGGCTTTTGTCGCGGCGCGCCTTCGATCGCATCTACGTGGCAATTAGCGGTCCCGATCGTTTCGAGTTGGACGAAGGGGCCGCCGCGATGGTGGGCTACGCGGTGATGAAGGAGGGACGCATCCTGGAGTTGATGGCGCCGCCCGACAATCCGCAGGCAGGCGAGCGGTTGCTCGCGCGGGCCTGCTCCGACACGATCGAACAAGATGGAAACTATGTGCGCCTCGAGGCGCCGGTCGGAGATCCGCTGCATCATCTGATCGCACGCGCGGGGGGCGAGTTAGGTTATCACGAGTCGGTGCAGGGCGAAGTTTGCCTGGTCAAAATACTCGACATCGAACGGGCCATTGAGCAGTTGAACGAGCAATTGCACGAGCGAGCCAAGAATGCGGGACTTACTTTGCCGCTGGAACTTGGTTTGCACGTCGAGGGAGAAAGATTCTCGCTGGAAATCCGGCCGCGATGTGTGAAACTCCGAGCTGGCCGGAATTGCCGGAGTTATCTGGAATGCGGTCGCGCAGAATTAACGCAGTTACTACTCGGCCATCTCGATGTCCAAATCGCCGTGGCAGCCGGGCGAGTGGTCCCTTCGACTCGTGTTGCTGTGGAAACGGCCGAGGCACTCTTTCCAAAGCTCCCATTGTGGCGTCCGCCGTGGGACGAACTCCAGGGCCGGTGACCTCCCGGCTCACCCGCCTGGTCCAACTTCGATTACTCGTGTGCGAGCACGTGGTCGTTCAAGACCCGCGCTCCGTCGATCTCTTGCGCTCGAAACCAAATCGTTTGGCCCAGCAGCTCCTTGCCATTGGGCAGTACGTAGCTGTTTGTCGTGCGACCGCGGCCTAGATTTAAGACCTGCTGTCGCTCCTTACGTCGACCGGGCGGGGAGAGAAAGCATTTGAAGCTAACGTACTTGTCGGTGTTGTTGGTGAGGTGCTGATCGACGACCAGATTGCCAGTGTCGTCCAATCGCGTTTCCAATTGCACCAGGACGTCGCCCAAACCGACTTGAATGGTCTCGTACAAGCTGAATTTGTAGTTCTTGTCGGCGGTCAGATCGAAATCGATTCGGATCGGTTGCAGGCCGCTCGTGGCATCCGCGCGGAGTTGGATGCGCAGCGCGTCCCGCAAAGTTTCACCGGGGCCGAGCTTGAACTGGCGCTCGGCGCTGTCAACCTTCCAATCTTTCGGCAGCTGGAACTTGATGCGGCCGCCCAGGCCTTGAGGAAAGGTGTTGGTGAATTGATAGGCCACGGGTTGTTCCCCGCCCAAGACGCTGGCCAGTCGCTCGGTCTCGAAGCGAAAGTCGCGGCGCCATTTGGCCAGCGCCGGGTTCACGCCGGTGACAAAGGTAGGCATGGAGCCGACCGTGATTTCCTGGCTCCCAGCTTCCGGTGAACGCGGCGTTGATTGGCGGCCCCAGATGTCGTATTGCTGCACGTTCTCACCGAGATAAATTGTCTCCGTGACGGGACCATCGTTCCAAACGACCATCACCGCGTCATCATCGCGGATAAAGACGTGGTTTTCGCTCCCATGCGGCAGCTTGATGCTTCCGGAATAGTCTCCCCCCCCAACTAGCATCGCCGTGGTGCGCCAGGCCAATAACAAGGGTCCCGGCGACCCATTGGCCTGCATGAGGCCGTGGTCTGAATCGAATGGCTCTGGTACGAAAATGCCGTCGACCGCCGCGATCTTAGCGGCGAGCATCCGCCGCACCAGGTCGCGGGTGCGGGTTTCGAGGTCATAGTCCCGCTTCGACAATGGTTGGAGCATGATCCAACGGTTCACTTGATCTTCGGTTTGGGTCGAGACATAAGACTTCAATTCATAATCGGTGAATGGCAAATCTTCGATATACGAGAGGAAGGCCCACGACATCGGATTGGGCAATGGATGTTCCTCGATTGCTCGCCATGGTACGCCGACATTGACACGTTGGCCGAAGTTGGCGAGATCATCGCGAATCTCCCGCAACTTCTCTCCCAGATTTGGATAACTGGCGAAACTGGTATCGTCGTCGCGGCCGAGTTGCCACCAACGAACTCGCAACG
>CAZFLF010000538.1:0-5318 GCA_964519825.1 uncultured Pirellulaceae bacterium
ATTTGGTAAATCGCGGCCCGTCAACAGGAGAGGGGTCAGAGGTTAGAGGTTAGAGGTTAGAGGCCAGAGGTCAGAGGTCAGGAACAAAGACGGAACTCGATACTCCGTATTCCCTAACCTCTGACCTCTAACCTCTAACCTCTCTTAGAACACCAGCTCCAGTGATTTCCAGTACGCGGGTGCGTCGCCCCCTTTTGGGAGATAGGCGCGAACGGTTAGCCAACCTTCGCGTCCTGCGAGTTGGGAGAGGTCGATGGCGAAGTTTTTCCAGGACTGCGGGTGTGAGTCCGGGTTGATCTCCTGCGACCACACGACGTCGCCGCGGAACCGGACTTCCAGCTTCCAGGGCTGTGCCGGCTCGTTGCCGAATCGCAGTCGAAGTTGCGGGCGGCCGCGAGCGGGAAAGGTGATTTCGCGGCCGAGCACAATCGGTCCCGAATTGCGAAACCGCAAACCGACCGCATCTTTTTCGCCATTCGCCTCCGGTAAAAGACCACTGCGATCACCAAACTCCGCATGGAGCAGTCGCCATTGCGGAAGCAGCGTTGCGGCGGCCTCTGTCAATCGTTCGTCGACCTGTCGCACCCACGGGTCTGTGGTCGCATTCGCGGCAAACAACTCGGCTGCTCCGTTGGGAAGCAATTCCACGACATCACGCGTCGCGTCGTTCTGACCACGTCCCCAGAATGTCCAGATTCGATCTTGATCGACGACCAACGGTCCCACTCGCGGGTCGGCGTCTTCCAAATCAGGCAGTCCGGCCGTGCCGCGAATTTCGCCCGACGATGGATCCAGCCAGATCAGCCTGGGACGGAAGCGGCTGCGGGCGGCGTCGATGGGAAGACGCTGCACGGCCAGCACGCCCCCGTCGGCGGAACTTGTCACCCCGGCCGTAAGTCCTGGCAATTCGACCGTCCAGCTCGTTTGGCCATCGTCAACGTTGAACGCCGTCAATCCACGACCGGTTTGTGCGATGAGATGCCGGTCGACGACTCCGATCAGTCGTTCCACATCGAGCACCAACTTCGACCAAATCACACCGCCTGTATCCCGGTCGAGGCATTCCAGCGACCGACCGCCCGGCTGAGTCACAAACAGTTTTTCCCCCACGACAAATGGCGGCTGAAACCACTGCGTCACCCACTGCGGATCTTCATCCGGGGGCAACGTCGTTTGCTTTCGCAGCCAGAGAACCCGGCCAACGGAGTCAAGTCGCACTGCAACGCCGCCGAACTGCACGACGAGTCCGTCATCCAGCATTGCGATCTCACAACAACGGCGGCGCCGCCACGAATCACGCAGGCGAACCACGTCCCGCTCGCGCCAGGCGTATCCGGTGCGCGGATCAAAACTGGCAAGCCGCACAACAGCTTCCTGCTGTTCCGTGCGAATCAACTTCAAACACATGAGTTCGTCGGATAAGAAAAACGGGTCTGAGATCCATTCTTCGTTCGGATTGGGCGTCACCGTCCATACGAATTGTCCGCTGGCGCGATCGACGCATCCGAGTGTTGCACCGGAACCGTACAGCAAGCGCACCCAGATGCGATCGCGCGTGAGTAGCGGTCGCGAGGCAATGAATGGGGATTCCTGCGCAAATTGAATCTGCCCGGCTGGTTGGGGAGTTTGCCAAACTCGTTGCTTGCTTTGCAGGTCGTAGGCCGCGACCTGGAAGCGATTGTTGACGTACATCCAATTGGCTTCCACTGCGATCCCCAATTGCCGATCGACCCAATCCAATTGCCGCCGGGCGGTATCCTTTGCGAACTCGCGATTGGGATCGTTTCCCACCAGCCCATCCAGTCGTGCGCGGCGTTGGACTTGATATGCAGCCGGTTTGGGCGTGGGGACGGAACGCGAATTAGGGCCGACACCGACGACGCGGCGGCTAAGTTCGACCGCCTGGCGGGCCGTCAGTTCTTTGATCAGCTTTTCGAATTCTTCGGCGGGTTGCCGCGTTTCGCCAATCGCAACCGTACCGGTCAGGGGAGGCCCGGCATCTTGTCCAGCCAGTGTTGTCGCGAGCCGCAATCTAGGAGCGACGCCCGCCAGCAATCCCGGCGACATCGTCTGCATGGCAACCTGATATTCCGCGGCAGCCTGAGAAAACCAGCCCCGCGCGAGAGCTTGATCGCCGAGCCACAAGCGAGCGTCGGCTGCCGCATCCGTCGGCGCAAATTGCCAGGCTGCGAGCTCGATTGCATCCGTGTCCCGTTGATCGATCGCCTGACGCAAGCGCAGCCGAGCGACTTCGCTGTACTTCTCCGCCAGCACGTCGCGCAAGGCCTGATCACCTTGCAAGACCTCGCGAACCGCTGCCGGAAGTGACACTAATAACTGACTGTCGCGCCAGTGAGGGGCAATTCCTTGCGTTAGCTGCTGGTCGATCGCTGCAATCGCCCGCGCGGCGTCCTCACGCCCGGCGCCCGACAGCTCGACTCGCAATTGAGCCAGCGCGTTGTACACCTCCTTGTTCAATTCCTCCACGAGCAACTCGCGCCACTCGTCCTTTTGTTTGGTAAGCGCTACCCCTGAGGACGTCGCGGCCGCGACGTTGCGAATTGCGAGGCCTTCCCCCCAATCCAAGAGTGGCGTTTTGGCGTGCAACTGAAAGAACCGCAGTTCGCGAGCGAACTCGCGCATCCTGGACCAATCACGGGCATAGGCGAGCTGCGCGAGCTCGACTCTGAGCAACTCGTCGGTGGCAATTTCGAGTGGATGCCGCGTCGCGAATGGGGTCGTCATCAATGCGTGGCGGATCGACGAGAACGGGGCCGTCCCATCTCTTTCCCAGGAAGTCTGACCAGCCTCGAAATACCGCTGCGCGAACTTCTGCAGAGCTCCATGGTCGTCCCACACGTCAATCAGCAATGCGGCATCTCCCAACGCGCGCAGTTGCTGGTCCAGCGGCAAGCTGCGCGTGAATGGGTCGTTGAGCAGTAACAGTAGCAACTCATTTGCCACAGGCCGCGGACATCCAGCAGCGAGAGTTTTCCAGGCACAGGCACGCCGCCAGGCGTTGGTGTCAGCGCCTGGCGGAGTCAGCTCAGTAATATCGCTGAGCCACGCCCCGAGCGACGGCACAGCATTGCGGGCTATGGACTGGCTACGCAATTCTGCGGGAGCGAGTTCAGCCAGATTTGCTAACTCGCGAACCACCATCCGTCGCAGCGTCACGCCGGTCGCTTCGGCCCGGCTTACGCAGTGCAGACCGACATGTGTCACGTCCGGTGGTAGATTTCGAATCGGTTCGACCGGCTCGGCCCAATGGATGCCATCCGGACTGACCCACCAGCGCAATTGGCCGGCACCGAATACCAATCGCAGCCAATGGTGTGGCAGGACCACCGGCAGTGGAACCTCGGTTAGGCCGCGAAATTCGTGTTCGTCGAAGTCGTCATCATGGCGAACAAGGAGACACAAGAGTTTGGATCGGCGGTCGCGTGCGTATCGCAGAACGTAGCGCGGTCCGTCTTTGCCGTTGCCGAGGTAGATTCCGGCGCCGGGTGCAGCGTCGTCGATCTCTAACAGCAATTCGGACGGGGCGTCACGTGGCAGCGGGGTCGCGGCCCAGCTTCGCTTCTTCGGTCTTGCCGGGGATGACAATCGGAGACCACCATCCGGTTGCAGCTCCGATCCGGCCCGTTCATCAAGTTGCTGGATCCACGGCACGTCCACCGGTCGAATGATCCGGCCGTCGGCGCGCGGCGGATCGGTGGTCGGGAAACCAGTTGAGCGTACGAGCGCAATTCCATGAAACGCTGCCTTGCCCTGAAAGAAAACATCGTCGGGTGGTCCAGCAAGTGGTGCCCGCAGCAACACCACATCGCCGCGGCTAAGCACCACTTCGCCTTGGATACAGCGCAGTTCGTAGTGATCGTGATTCTTCGGAAACGTGCGGCGGTTGCGATGATCGTCCGTGGCTACGAGCGTCCACTGGGATGGAGTCACTCCACGCGGCTGGCGCAGCGTGGTATAAGCCGCCCAGCGAAACAAATCGTCTTCGTGATAAACCAGGGTCACGCCGGCATCACCACGAAAGAAGTGGATTTGCAGTCGGTTGTAGTCCTCGAACGCAATCTTCAGTGCCGCATCGGCTGGCCACGGCGACTTCAGACGTACGATCCCTTCGATCCCCGCGGCCTGACCCTGCCGCGTTTTGGTCTCGAAGATCCCCTGCGGTTGACCTGCGATCACGTCGAACCACTGCCGCAGATCCTCGGCCTGGGGTAGCGATTTCGCTGTGTCAAAGGGAACAAAGCACAGATCGCGAAACGCGGGGGGATCGCCGGCCTTCGCCAGAGCATCCTCCCAAGGTGCTCGTCCACGTGCGGCGGGCGGACTCAAAGGCACTTGTCCGAATGCGGGGCGTGGCAAGCCGAGCATGGACCAAACAATGCAAATGAGTGCGAGAAGCAACAATTGGCGGGAGCGAACGAAGGCGGGCATTGCACGATTGTGCCCTGGACCGAACGATGAATCAATAATGGAACCTAATGGCTCGTGGTCCGCCGCGCGAAGTATAAAATGCGGCCACACAACTTCAACTGTCAGTTCGATCACACCAAGGATTCCTAACGACCATGATCCGACTCCTCGTACTCTACGGACACCCGCAAGATCCTGCCGCATTTGATCAGTACTACCGCGACAAACACATTCCGATCGCTAAGCAGATGAAGGGGCTTAAGAAGTGGACCATTGGCAAGGTCCAAGGCACTCCCGGAGGCGATCCGTCACCGTATTACTATGTGGCGGATCTGTACATGGAAAGCCGCGAAGAATTTGAGCAGCTCTTGGCGTCTCCAGAGGGGCAAGCCGCCGTAGCTGACGTGCCCAATTACGCAACCGGTGGCGTCACATTCCTGTACACCGAGGTCGACCAGATCATCTGAAGGGGGGAAGATGGGTCAGTGGGAATTCTGCAAACGCACGACAGCCTGGCCGCGGTTGTCGTGCACCTCATTCCACGCATCGTTGCAGCGCAAGTACAGATTTCCGGAAATAGGCGATTGGAAAGAGCCGTGGACGCCGAGCGCGAAGGGTTCACTGAGTTGGAAGTCCTGCATCACAACACCGACGAGCCTGCCGCAGTGATCGGCCTGACCGTCCGCCGCGGTGGCTTTCGCATCCTGCGACGTGGACCAGGTTCCCTCCGTTTCGTAGTCATATCTCTGTCCCGCCGTGACCGAGAGACCAGAGGCCTGGTAACCTTGTCCAGCACCCACGCGGGCGGATATTGAGTCGCCGCCGATCAACGGGCGAAATCGTTTATTCCAGTCCCAACTGCAAAGATCGACGCGGTAACCGACGCAGAT
>CAZFLF010000539.1:0-5309 GCA_964519825.1 uncultured Pirellulaceae bacterium
TCGCTCCGCTCGCAACCCTGGGCTATGTGACATAACTCCTTCGGAGTAAACGCAATTGCGAAACCTGCGAACTTGTAACTACTGTCATTGGTCATTGAGATTTGGTCATTCTTTAGTCTTTAGGTATTAGTCATTTATTTTTTGGCTCCACGATGTCCATATCACTCATCCCAGAATCTGCACCTTTCAATGCGGAACAGCGCGCCTGGCTGAACGGTTTCTTCGCCGGGTTGCTGAACATGGCCGATGCCACTGGTAACACAATCGCGACTACCCAAATAGCGACCGGTGCTCCTCCCGCCGCACCTGGTGTCGAGGAGGAGTTTCCCTGGCATGATCCCGCGCTCGGAATGGAAGAGCGCTTGGCCTTGGCCGCAGACAAATCCCACGAGCGGCAGCTGATGGCAGCCATGGCGCAACTCGATTGTGGTGCCTGCGGCTATGTCTGTCAGTCCTATGCCGAAGCCATCGCGCATGGCGAAGAGAAAGATCTCACCCGCTGTTCGCCAGGCGGCAGCGAAACGGCCAAGATGTTGCGGAAGCTAGCGCAGTTGCAGCCCACGGCGTCGACCACTACCACAACGACCATTGCAAAACCAAATCCAAATCCAAATGAAAAACTCCTGGCAGACACAACGTGTTATTCCCGGAGCCGTCCCTATCAAGCAAAACTCAAGGACAGCCGACGCCTGACGCATCCTGAAGCGCCGAAAGACACGCGGCACGTCGTGATAGACCTGCAAGGGTCCAACTTCACGTACCGTCCGGGCGACGCGCTTGGCATTTGGCCGGAAAACCCTCCTGAACTTGTGAATGGCATCCTCGACCACTTCGCGGCTTCGGCTACCGAGCTAGTTCCCACTCCGGACGGCACACACAAGGATTTTCGCCAGGCGCTACTAACCGACTATGTGCTGACGCGTCCCCGCTCGCAGCTGTTAGAAGTCCTTGCGGCCTGCGCGACGAACTCAGACGAGGCCCAATATTTGACCAAGCTGCTTGACGCTGGCGCCGACGAGTTTCTGGCTGCGATGGATGTCCTCGATGTGCTCATTCGCTTCCGATCAGCACGGCCGGCGCTTGCCGACTTCGTCGGTGCCCTGGCCAAGCTTCAGCCGCGACTCTATTCCATCTCTTCGGCACTCGAAAAGCATCCTGGCGAAGTGCATTTGACCGTAGGCGTTGTTCGCTATGAATCACAAGGCAAGTGGTTCTACGGGGTCGCATCCAACTTCCTGGGCGTGCGTTGCCTGTCCGGAGATCCCGTCCGCGTGTTCGTGCAGCCTGCACATCGCTTTCAGCTGCCAGAGAATCCTAGCACGCCGATAATCATGATCGGCCCTGGCACGGGCATTGCGCCGTTTCGTGCTTTTCTTGAGTTTCGCGAAGCGACTGGCGCACGGGGCAAGAACTGGCTGTTCTTCGGCAATCAATATCGCAACTTCGACTACCTTTATGCGGACGAAATCGAGGCGTGGCAGCGCAGCGGTTTGCTAACACGTCTCGACCTGGCTTTCAGCCGCGATACGTCCCAGAAAATCTACGTGCAGGACCGCATGCTGGAACACGGTGGCGAAATCTGGCAATGGCTTATGCAAGGCGCCTATCTTTATGTATGCGGCGACGCGAAAAACATGGCACCCGACGTAGAACGTGCACTCCACCAGATCGCTATGACACACGGCGGTAAGTCAACGACCGATGCAAAAGCCTGGTTACAAAGTCTGGCCAAAGTACGGCGCTATCTCAAAGATGTCTACTGATCCTGGTCATTTAGCAGGCGCAGTCTTGGCCTGATTCTTCGTCTTTTCCGCCTTCTTCTTGGCAGCCGGGTTGGGCCTCCAGAGCGGATCCTTCTGCTCGGCGTTCCACGCGACCAACAGCGCTTGCAGCTCTTTGACCTTTTCTGGCTGTTCGCCAGCGAGGTTCTTCGCTTCGCCGATGTCGGCGGCCAGATTGATGAGCTCGGCCGGCTTCGTCTTGGTCGCTGGGCTGCCCGGTTCATTGCCGACGACGAGCTTCCAGTCGCCGTGCCGGATCGCCCACTGCTCGCCAAACCGCCAGTACAGCGTTTCGTGTGGCCTTTGCTTTTTCTCGCCAGTCAGATATGGGAGCAGGTTGA
The DNA here is from genome assembly GCA_964519825.1 of uncultured Pirellulaceae bacterium. Lineage (GTDB taxonomy): Bacteria > Planctomycetota > Planctomycetia > Pirellulales > Pirellulaceae > CAZFLF01. The sequence goes on from CAZFLF010000539.1 coordinate 2,123, forward strand.
CGCCGTCCAGCTTCCACAATGGATCGATCTTTCCGCCAGCGGCAGCTACTGCGGTCGGCAGGATGTCGAGCTGGATGATTGGGTGTTCGTAAGTCTGGCCGGCGGGGATCTTACCTTTCCACTGTGCGCAAAACGGCACGCGCACGCCCCCTTCCCAAGTTGTCGCCTTAAAGCCGCGTAAGGGACCGTTGCTCGATGTGGTCTGCGGCGTTGGCCCGCCATTGTCGCACAAGAAGAAGATCAGCGTGTTTTCTTCCTGGCCCATCTGGCGGATCTTGGCGAGCACTCGACCCACGGCATCGTCCATTGCCGACATCATGGCGGCGAACGTGCGGCGTTTTTCGTCGGCGATACTGGGGAACCGGGCGAGGTATTTCTCGGTTGCCTGCAGTGGCGCGTGCTGAGCATTAAACGGGACATAGAGGAAAAATGGAGCCTCCTTGTGTCGCTCAATCCAATCGACCGCGCGCTCGCCGTAGGCGTCGGTCGTGTAGAATTTGTCGTCCTTAATGGGATGCACTTCGCCACTTTGCCGCGAATCGACGAAATTCGGCGGATTGAAGAAGGGCGTGTTGGCGACCGTTCCGAAAAACTCGTCGAAGCCTCGCTTCATTGGTAGATGATTAGGCGGGCCTCCCAGGTGCCACTTGCCGATGGCGCAGGTTGCGTAGCCGAGGTCCTGCATCCGATTGGCGATCGTCTTCTCAGTGAGCGGCAAGCCAAAGCCGTTGGCAGTTCCGGTCGCACCGCCTTCGTTAAATTCGTGGCCAAATCGCGTCTGGTACCGGCCCGTCATTAGGCCAGCTCGGGTGGGACTGCAATACGGCCCGCTGACGTAGCCTTGCGTGAAGCGGACGCCCCCTTTGGCGATCGAGTCAATGTTTGGTGTGGGAATCTGTTCATTGCCCTGAAAGCCGTACTCACCGTAGCCGACATCATCCGACAGAAAGACGATGACATTAGGCTTGCGGGCGTCGGCCGCGATCGACTGGCTCGCTTGGGCTGCAATGATCGCCGCAAGCATCCAAACGAAATAGAATCGCGGTCCCAATAAGAAAGTGTGATTTGGAATTTGGAAGGCACCCATGGGGAGTCCTCAAAAAAGGGAAAGGCAAGGCGCCCGGGTAAATGTCGTACGTCAGAGTACCATATCCCGCATTCTCTTTGGGATGCGACCCGCATCCGCCTGCAGACCGGTCGGCGATGCGAGAGTCTCTCGGCCGATCAAGCCGAGTCACGACAGCGTGACGGCTACGGCTAAGTTACTCTGGTTTGACAATCCTGACGTTGCCCTCGACCCTCCAGTGATGTTGCCCGTCCGTTTTCGCCGGCGTGAGTTCGTACGGCACGCCCGGCGCCATGATGGCGAATTGGTCCGCGGGAATGCGCAAATAACATTCCTCGTTCCAGAATCCGCGCTCGGCTTGCGCGCGCACCGTCGGCTGGCCTGCCGCGGTGAGCACGAATTCTGGGTTCAATTTCGGATAGATGGCTTTCAATTCGTCCACTGCGAGGTCTACGTGGACGAGGAGATGGCCGTCGGATTTCTGCTCGACCGAATCGGCGCGAATCCAGTCCGGACGCTGATCTGAGAAGAACCAATACGCTTTCGAAATGGGCGCAACCTTGGGATCGTTAACCGGTGTGTTCTCTAACCGGGAGTGAATTCCGAATCGATCGGAGATCTCCGTGGTGCGATAGGGATTGGTCCCTTGGAAAGTATCGTCCCGCTCGCCACGCCCATAGCGCCGCCCCCACGTCTCCGTCAGCCCCGCTTCACTGAGATCGCGAAACGTCAGTACGTGAGTGAGCATCCCCATCGCACCCGGCCCGTAGGTGTTTTGACCCAGCTGGCGGTAGTTGAGCCGACGCCAGCGCCCGCCCACATACACCTCGTTGAACGTATGTGCTGCAAAACCGGCGGACGGGAGGCCACCCAGCAGGGTCCGGCGGACTTGATGGTGCGCAATGTGATCCTCAATCATCTGGATCTGGCGAGAGTCGGATCCATCGGCAGGCGGGATCGCAAGGATCATCCGCGTCGGAATGCCCACGGCGCGTAGACCCGTGGTCAGATAGATGGCGGCCGATGTGCACGTGCCGTAACACTTATTTTCAAACATCCCCTTGCCGAACACCTCGTGCTGCATTTGCTTATCGAACAATTCGGTGTTGCCTGGCTTGATGCCAAAAGCCTCTTCGAGGCCTGGGAATATTTCCGCCTTGCCATTAGGAAAATGGACAAAATACGTGGTGAACACATCCTGGTATTTACCGCGCGCCAGCAGCCAGTCGGCGACGCGCTCGACGACCTGTCGGTCCGTCAGGGCCTGCAGGTCGATTCCGTCGGCCTGCAACGCCCCAATCAGATCACGGCGCATGGCATCATCCCAATTGGTCGTGACGCCGGCTTGTAGGTACGCCTTAAGGTCGGGCGAAGGCGTCTGCCAATCCCGTGAACCCTCAACTGCAGCCGCATTGGTATTGAACGGGTAGTGCACGACCTCGAGTTCAACGAAGGCGTCCGATTCGGACAGAACTCGTGCATCCTGATAGTCGTCGTTGGCGACAGCCGGGTCACACGGGCGCATGACCTTGATGACGGATCGAATCGTGTAGGTGAATTCTCTGCGTTCGTGCCAATCGCCGTCCCGGACTCCATCGCCGTCCGAATCAGCCAATTCTGGATTCGTGAAAAACTTGTGTGATTCCTGGAAGTCAGACAAACCATCTCGGTCCGAGTCGATGTCGTCGCCATGGGCGGCCAATGCGACGCCGACGCACAACAGCACAGTTACGAGCCGGACCAGCATCGTAAACACTCCGTGGTAATGGTAACTCGGAGGGCTTCCTCGGAGGCGAGTCCACCTTGGGCAACCGAACCGGTTTATTTGACTTTCTCCCTAAGTCGCATCGCGTGAAACGAGCAACAGCACTTCACCATGTTCGATGAAGGGCTGTTTATTTTCAAGTCGGGGCAACAGGACGGCTATTGAACTTTTTCTGGCAGGAATCGCGGGATGGGAACTCGAGTCGTTGTGCGGCTTTTCACTGACGCTGTCGGGGGACGAATAGTGCGACCCAAGCTGCACTCCAGCTCTCCTCTCTACTTTCTCCTCTCTCCTGCTCGACTGCGATTGCTGCGGCAGTCGGGGGTGAAGTGGCCTCCTGGCCAACCGAGAATACC
>CAZFLF010000540.1:0-5303 GCA_964519825.1 uncultured Pirellulaceae bacterium
GGTTCCCGGCGGGCCCTTCGACGTTACACGTGAGGGTCTCAAGGAGCTGCGGGCGGCCCTGCCTGAAGCCAAAATTCTCCGCTAACGAAGTCAGTCGGGCGCGGATAAGGAGGACGTCATCACGCATACTACAAGATTCGGCGCCAAGATCGCGGTCGTCGGTGGGGTTCTGCATCGGGCCCGTCACCCTAGACATCAGGCAACGGTTCCTAATACGTTTCCCAATTGGAAAGCAGAGGTGGAATACAATGCTTGTCATCTTCATGCTTTTACTTTTCGTCGGCTTTCTTGCGGCGGAGGTGCTCGCGCTCGTCCGATGGAGGGGCATCTGGAGGTTGGTCGCACTACTTCCATTGTTCATGGTGGGCTTCATCGGTGTCCGAATCGTTGTCGATACCCAAGCCGATCCGACCTCGCATAACTTGTGGCCGTTCGAAGTTGTCATGTGGAGCTTTCTGGCACTTGCCTTTCTCGGTGTATTATTTGGCATACGGTCGATGATTGAGTTTAAGCGTCGCCCGCGTGGCAAGTGATGGGTTCCAACAGTCACCGCCAGCCACCTGGCCGTACTAGGCCGCGCGTGGCTGGGGTCGACCTCACGAGACCCGAGCACTGGGGCGTCGAAGACTCGGACCCAGCCACTCGCCCGCCGGCGTTTGAGGATTCATAACCGGTTTGCATTTGCGTCCAGGCCCGGATAAAAGGGTGATCCCGATGCTGTCACCTGATAAGCGAGGAATCCCGAAATGCCCGCCCAAGACCTGAACGCGCGTCTTGCCGACTGTGTCACCGAGGCGAATGCCCGGGTAACGCGGGCGAACGAGGCCCTCGAAACCTCGCAAACGGCGCTGGCGGCTGCCGAGTCTGCGGCCGCTGCCGCGAACCCCCCGAATCCGGCGCTGGACGCGGCGGTTCAACGAGCGAAGCAAGATGTCGCCCGGGCGCAAGACGTCCTCAATTTCCACAAGGGCCTGCTCGATCGTCTCTTGCGTCCCCGCTGGCATGATCGCATCAACTGGGCGGCCGCGCTGCAATATGTGATCTTCGCTTCACTGGCATTCTTCGTCCTCCAGAATCTGGTGAGTGGGATTACCAACAGCCCGCCGGCCGGCACGACGCCGCGTAGCATGATCACCTTCCTAATCGCGGTTGTCACCGTCGGAATCGCTTTGATCCTGGTCCTGGCGTCCATCGTCTCGGACAGCCCGGACCGCGAGAAACGCTTTTCGCAGGGGAAGGAAGTACTCACCGCCCTACTCGGCGTGCTCGGTACCATCGTCGGGTTCTATTTCGGCATCTCTCAAGACCAGGTGAAGGGCCTTTACTTTGATCCGGTCGTCATCAGCAAGGAGGCCAACGAGCCCGTCACCTTGAGCACGTCGGTCCGCGGCGGCAAGGCCCCCTATTCCTTCAAAATCACCTTCACACCCGCCAGCATTTCGCCCGTGGAGGACACGTCCCTCGACGGCCACATCAAGGCGACGATTGTCGAGGACGTCTCCTTCCTGGGCCGCATCAAGGCAGCGATTGCCGGGAACGTAAAGCAGGACACGGACGTCTCCTTCCTAATCAGCGTCACGGACAGTGAGGGAAAAACCGGGAGCATCGAGTACAAAAAGGCAGTCCACTTAAAGCCGGCCAGCGACGGCGGCGGCAAAAAGAACTGAAGCCTCTCTCTCGCGACGAGCCTGCAAGAACCTGGGATCAGCGAAGACTAGCGTTCTTGTTCGTTCTTCATCTTACGTCACATGGCGCTCGGTTCGCGAAATTGGAACTACTGTCACTGTTAGAAGGATAGGAATTGGTCTCAACGTCATTCTGGGGCACCTCCAGTATTTATGGTACTGCCGTATTGCGCAGGCCAGCAGCAAAGAATTAGCTGCAACAGATCGCGTGCCCAACGCAGCGATGCACGACACGGACTTACTTCTCCCGTTTCCCAACGGTATGATGCCTGTCGCTGCGGAGCCTGTGTCAGTCTGGAATCGGCTCCGTCGGATCACTGAATTCAATTTCGGATGACTCATTGAAATGCAACCCGGCCATGCCGGGGGGCTGGTTGAAGAGTAAGCCGACGTGGTCGAAGCCCTCAGGGGGTTCGGCCACGTCGGCTTTTTTTTTGCCCTCAAGGCGGTGAATCATGAATGCAAAATTGGAGCAAACCACGTCCGTCTGGATGCAGACGGGAGAGATTCCCGTCCACGCCGCGCTGGCTGCGGACGTCGCTGCGGACGTATGCGTCGTGGGGGCAGGGATCGCGGGCATGACGACCGCATACCTGCTGCTTCAGGAGGGGCGGTCGGTCGTTGTTCTAGATGACGGCCCGATCGGTGGTGGCCAAACGCAACGCACGACCGCTCACCTTTCCAACGCGATCGATGATCGCTATGTGGCGATCGAGGGCTGGCACGGTCAGGATGGAGCACGTCTGGCCGCGGAAAGTCATTCGGCAGCGATCGACCGCATCGAAGCCATCGTCACTCGCGAGAACATCGCGTGTGATTTCGACCGGGTGGACGGCTATCTCTTCGCTCCCCCCGGCGAACCTAAGGACCTTCTCGAGCAGGAACTGCAAGCCGCTCGGCGGGCGGGACTCGCGCACGTCGAATTGGTTCCGCGCGCACCCTTGGGCACTTTCGACACGGGGACTTGTTTGCGCTTCCCGCGTCAGGGGCAATTTCATCCTCTGAAGTATCTCGCCGGACTGACGATGGCCATCCTCCGCATGGGAGGGCGCATCTGTACTCAGACCCATGTAGAACAAATCGAGAGCGGCCCCCCAGCCCGCATCCGGACACGTCACGGCCCTACTGTCACGGCGGCGGCGGTCGTAGTGGCGACGAATAGTCCGTTCAATGACCGCCTCGCCATCCACACCAAGCAAGCCGCTTACCTGAGCTACGTCGTCGGCTTCGGCGTTCCGCGGGGTTCTGTCACGAAGGCCCTCTATTGGGACACCCTGAGTGCGTACCACTATGTGCGGCTGCAGGCCCTGCCTCCCGGCGACCTGACGGGCCAGTGGCTGGGTGACCTGCAGACGGAAGAACTCTTGATCGTCGGCGGTGAGGATCACAAAACCGGTCAGGCGGACGACGCGGAGGACCGCTACAACCGGTTGGAGGCTTGGACGCGTGAACGCTTCCCGGTGAATGGCGCAGTACGTTGCCGATGGTCGGGGCAAATATTGGAGACGATTGACGGCCTCGCCTTCATCGGCAGAAACCCGCTCGATGGGCCGAACGTGTTCGTCGCCACCGGAGACTCCGGCCAGGGCATGACGCATGGTACGATCGCCGGGATTCTGCTCACAGACTTGATCGTCGGCCGGCAGAATCCCTGGGTCGCTCTCTACGACCCTACCCGAAAGACCCTCCGCGCTGCTGGGAGGTTTTTGCAAGAGAGCCTCAACGTAGCCCGGCAATATGGCGCATGGCTGACAAGGGGCGACGTCGCCTCCACCCAAGAGATCGCGTCCGGCACGGGGGCTGTGGTGCGTCGGGGCCTCACGAAGGTGGCCGCTTTCCGCGATGAAGCAGGCATCCTGCACGAATGCTCGGCCGTCTGTCCCCACCTCGGCTGCCTCGTGGAGTGGAATCACAACGAAAGCACCTGGGACTGCCCCTGCCACGGTTCACGGTTCGACAAGCAGGGGCACGTTCTCAGCGGGCCGGCCAACAGTGACCTCGCACCAGTCCGCGAAACTTGACCCCACAAACCATTGCCGGCCGCGGGTCGCTCACGAGGGATTCGCTTTCCGCGTCGCCACTTTGTTTCCGCACTTTTTTGTTCCGGAGGAAATGTCATGGCCGTTCAGACTTCGAAAGAACTAATTCACGAACACTGTTCCCCTTGCGAAGGAGACTTGACAAAGATCGGGAGGAAAGAGGCCGTGACCCAGCTCAAGAAACTCCCGGGCTGGCGGATTTCACATGCCGGAAAGCGGATTCGCAAGGACTGGACGGTAAAGAACTTCGTGGCTGGGTTGGAGTTCTTCGAACGCGTGGGCCAACTGGCCGAGGATGAAGGCCATCACCCCGACCTACACCTCGAAAGCTACCGCAACGTCTGGATCGAACTTTCGACGCACGCGATCGGCGGATTGTCGGACAACGATTTCATTCTGGCCGCGAAGATCAACAAACTTCCCGTCAAAAAGCAGCGAGCCAAATGAACGCGACTGTCGAAAGGTTGTTTCTTACCCGAAGCGCGGCGCTCCGGACAAGGAAAAGATGACCACTTCTTCGCCGGTCACGCTACTGATGTCATGGTGCATACTCAACACCTTCACGCCAGCGACCTCGTGGACCAGCGATTCCAACATCGGGCGTGCCAACTCCAGCAGTTGCTTTCTTACCTGCTTGATGAGATCTCTGCCTATTTCCGGGGACAACGATTTGCCAAGTTGTCGTTCGGCAAGAGTCAAAGCACCTAGAATGCGGACCACCAAAAGGTCTTTGATCAAATGAGCGTGAATCTGCTCCGACCGCCATCCCAGATACTCCTCTTGAAAGCGGATGATCCCATCACAGATGGCTGCTTCGCTTTCTGCTTGTGTGAGGGTCTTTGATTTGCGCTCGTTCCTGATTCGTCGGGCTTCTTCGATCGGCAAACGTCGCTCTGCTCCGAGATTCGCAGGCTCTGTGGCGCGTCTTGGCGATTGGCCCGCATCTGAGACCACGACATTGGCTAAGACCGCTTTTATTTCTGTCAGAGCAACGGGCTTGAAGAGGACTGCATCGCACCCGGCCTTCATCGCCGAGGATTTGTATTTCTCGTCTTTCTGGCCTGTGATTGCCACGATTTTCGTTTGAGCGAAGGCAGGAATCTGGCGAAATCGCATAACGAGACGACAACCATCCATGTCAGGCATTACCAAATCGACGAGCATCAGATCGGGCCGAAATGCGGTTGCAACTTCTAGTGCCTTCGTCCCACCATAGGTCACATGCACTTGGTGGCCGAGTTCTTCAACTAGCAAACCCAAGGCGTCAGCACCGTCTCGGTTGTCATCAACGATCAGAACCCGAAGAGTCTTGTCGGTCGTCGGCATAGGTTTCTTTTCGTTCGCCAGTCCACGGCTCTAAATCGCAAGTCATCATCGCCGCCCCGAGCGTGTGAGCATCAAGTCACCTGCTCCGAGACGGTCGCCAAGATTTGCTGCAACTGATCTAAACGAGCGGGCTTGACCAAGTGGTGATTGAATCCCGCTTGCAGTGAAGTCTGCCGGTCTGAATCCTGACCATAACCCGTCAAGGCGACCAGCACGACGTTCTGGAGAACTGGTTGCTGCCGGATCCGTTTCG
>CAZFLF010000541.1:0-5295 GCA_964519825.1 uncultured Pirellulaceae bacterium
CGCGACCGGCGACCCCGGTCGAATCAGCATGGCGGTATCGCCGGCACTTGTCAGCTGGTTGATCGACTTTTCCACCGACGAATGTGGGATCTCGATGCTTACCAAGGCGCATTTTTGCGACGTCGTGGCCGTCAGCAACTTGTTACCGATGACAAGCGGATTAGTACTTGCCGAAGTGGTGTACTTCCAAACGGACATGCCCAGGTCCAAGTGAACGGCATCACCGAGTTGGGAACGAAACATCTTCGGTGCAATCCAATTGATCGGGTGCGATCCCAAGTGGTCGGTCGTTGTTGCCTCGCTGACGATTGCCTGTTCCACGCAGTCCCAGATCAAGTATTGATTCGAGAAGCAGATGGCAATTGTGCGACCATCTGGGTGAAAAGCGACGCCCGGTCTGAGAGTGCTGCCAGTGGCGATGGATCGGCGAACGGTCCCCGTCGCTGTCTCGACAATGACGACTCTTCCGCCTCGCGGCACTGCCATATAGACCTGGTTTCCGCTGAAGGTCGGTGGTTCGCTAGCGCTGACGTCTTCGATACGGTAGGTCAACTTCGCGGCTGGTAAGTCCCACACATGGAGCACTCGATCCACGATCGCGGCGACATGCGAACTAGACAGCAGCTTGGCATATTCCACCTGTGGTGCGAAACCGGGTTTCCCAGCGCCAGGTAAGGTTCTCCGATACAGAGGCTTTGCGTTCCCAGTTGTCAGTCCCTCCACCACCACCAACTCGCCCCCGCGTTGAAATTGGTCCAGTTTGTCGACCAGCAACGTACGGCCGATCGACTGGTCGTGATCAAGCACGCGCACGGCATTCGGATAATCCCAAACCAGCTTTGCGTCTTTCCGTGTCAGGTTCACCGAGTAGATCCGGCCACGCGTTTCCTGCGGGCTTCCAGACTTGTTCCGGCCAATCGACAGCAAACAGGTCCCGTCCGCGGTGTTGGCTAAAACGGGAACCGAAACGTTGTCGTACGCGTCCACCTCGCTAACCGAAACCGCTGCTACGGGGATCGCTGGAGCATCCGGTTGCTTGTCGGGAACAAACGGTTGTTCCGCTGGCTCGGACGATAGATCCAGTGTGGTCCCGGTGCCGGGCAGGGCCAATTCCTCACCCGCTGATTTCGACTCCGGTTCCGCACGTAGCGTGCCCGGCAACGCGGTTGCTGCCGGAGGGGCAGTTGCCGCCGCTCGCCCAAGGACGGCATTCCCGCCGGCAAATGGGTTATCGGTCGGTTTGTTCAAGGATTTCAAGTAGTCCTGATCCGTCGGGCTCAGACGGTCAATCGGAACCTTGAGTTCCCGCCCGTCTTCGGTGTGCAATCGCACGGTCGAGGCCGTTTGCTCGATCAAAGAAGCGCGGATCTGGAACTTGCCGGTTGCGTCTTTCCACAACCGGGTTTGTTTGTCTTGGCCAACCGATACGTGGGTCGTGAATAGCAAAGTGGCGGCCACGAGTAGCGAGGACAGGAGTGGACGTTGCATGGGACTGTCGCTCCATGATTGAAAAGCGGGTATGCGGCCAGAGCTACTTGGCTTTCAAACAGTGACTAGTCTACCGAATGGGGGTGGATGTCTCTATCGTTCGCTTGACCCGCAAGCAAAGCGGCGCACTTTTTCCAGGCTCACATCGATCCCCAATCCCGGCGCCTCGGGTACGCGCATCCGGCCGCGTTCGATCCGGAACGGATCCGTGATGACATCATCGGTCAGACCGTAGTAGGTGCAGTCGTTGGCGAGAGTAAATCCCGGCGACGAGACGACGATATGCAGCATGGCGGCGGTCTTCGGTCCAAGGTCGTGAGCACAGTGCATGACGCTGGGAATGCCCGCAGCCTCGGCCAGCACCGCTGCTTTCTTGACTCCCAAGATTCCGCCACATTGATACGTGTCAGGCAGCAAAACGTCGGCGGCGCCCAAGACGATAATCTTCAATACTTCCTTCAACGTGGTCACGGATTCGTTGAGGCCAATGGGAGTGGTCGACTGCCGGCGTATTTCGGCGGCCGCCTCGATTTCATGACTCGGCATCGGCTGTTCGAAATACTCGAGGCCAAACGGTTCGAGGTCCTTGGCCATCTGCATTGCCACCGGGGGTTGATAACCCATATTGGGATCGATGCGTAACTTCAGTCGGTCGCCTACGGCATCGCGCACGCCCCGGACCATCTCGAGGTCTTCCTCCGGGCGGCGCCCCGCTTTCGTCTTTAACGTCGAGAAGCCCTGTTCGACGTACCATCGCGCCAACTCGCCCGCGCGCTCGTACGGTTGGATCCCCATGCATGCGGCCAGTTCAACGTCCTTCGGTCGAACGGCGCCGCCAAGAAGCTGATAGAGAGGTCTGCGAACCGCCTTCCCCATAATGTCCCAGCACGCCATTTCAATTGCGCTCTGCAGGTAGCCGCCGTCGAGATCACCGGCAGAGTACAAACGCTCAATGTCAAACGGATCCCAGCCGCGCAGTTGTCGCAACATCTGTGCACCCTCGGTACCGTCGAACGGTTTCCCTTCAATCCAACTTTGCGGAGCCTCACCCCAACCCACGATCCCTTCGTCGGTTTCCACGCGGAAAAGGAGCGACTCTTTACTCGACTGCGCTCGATACCGCGATTGATAAGGAGCGATGGGCGGCTTTTGCGGAATATCGACGAGCCAACTTTGGATGTTCGTGATTTTCATAACGTCTCCTGTTTGCGGGATCCGCGTGTCGCCACATTAATGATTTTCCGCATCGAAGCACACCGCGAGGTGTTTGGCGTCGGGGGTGCGTGTGACCAGGCTGACCGATACCCCGGCCACGACCGACACGAGCACGCCCCATATGACCGGCTCCATCCCGAATAGCAGATACGGACTGAATTTCCCGCTGACCCACCAGCCCACGGCGTTCAGCAGCAGCATTACGCCTGTACCAGATAGCATGGCGGCCAATGCTCCGCTGGCTGTAGCCCGTCGCCAGTAAGCGGCCATTAACGCCGGCATCAGGAACGCCGCTGCCCCGCAAGAGCCGCTGAACACGACGATTGCCTGCAAGTACTCGACCGGCCGCAAATTGGCGGCCACCGCCACCAAACCGACGACGACCATCGAGATATAAGACAGTCGGCGGATTTCACGCACGCCAACCTGGGGATTGATGAATCGCTGATAGATATCGCGCACAATTCCGGAAGCAATCACCACCAGATAGGAGCTAACCGTGGCCATTACCGCGCCGAACGGGGCAGCCAGGATGAGCCCGGCGATCAAAGAACCACCCCACAACGGAGCCGTTGTCTGCAGGGCCAAACGTGGAATGATTTCATCGGAGTTTTGCGAGGGTAAGTCTGGAATAAGAACGCGGCCGCAGACACAGATGATTACCAGAGGCAAGTAAATCAAAGCGTTGTAGGTGGCGAGGACATAGATCGAACGGCGGATCGTCTCTGTCCCCTTGGCGGCCATGACCCGCACCATCCCGGCGGGCGACGCCAGACCATTCAACACCCACAGAAAGAAGAAGGAAACGGCCATCCCTAGAGGATGCCATTCGAAAGGGCCGGGACCGGTGCTCAAAGAGCCGGGCTCACTTGTCACGCCGGAGCGAATGATCCCGTTGGAATACAGGCAGCTCCGCCAACCCTTCTCGTCGGCCGGTGTCAGCGCGAGGAGTGTGCGGCGAACCGCGCCGGGCGGGGAAAGCTGCCTGCCTTGACCGTAATAGGCCAGCGGCTTCCCTGTTACTGGATCGGACGCCAGGAAGGGTGAGCCGGTGCGGTCGTCCAGCCGGTCGGGAAGCCGGCCTCCGTGAGCCTTCGCATACTCGCGCAAAGCTGTATCCACGTCGCGTAGCCGGGCCTCCGCGAGTTCGCGTCGCGCTCGGTTCTCAGCAAGCTCCTTTTCGCTCACAGACTTGAACGACACTTCGTACTGCAAGGATCGACTGGCGTTTTCCAATCCCCCGACTGCCAACAGGGTCAACGGTAATAGTACGAGCACACCCACCAACATCAGGATGCTCTGGAACAAGTCGGTCCAGACTGCGGCCAGGAAGCCGCCGATGAGGGTGTAGCCGACAACAGTCACCGTGAAAATGGCCAGCCCAAGGTAGTAGTAGTAGCGATCCAGCGTCTGGTCATGTTCAACCAGATCGAGCGCGCCTGAGCCCGGCCAGCAGATCTTGATAATCAGAGCGCCCGCCTTGAACTGGGCGACCATCATGAAGCTCATGAAAATCAAGATCAGCAGTGATGCCACCAAGCCCAATGTGGGGCTGTTGAAGCGCTCTCGAAACAGGTCCGGGACGGTGAGCGCCCCAGTGCGGCGCGATAAGTGTGCCAGCCGCTTGGCCAACACTCCGAACCCGCTCAGCGGCACCACCATATATCCCGCGATCCAGAGTGCCACGATCCAGCCGAAACTGTAAACGTAGGACGGGAACCCCATAAACGTCCCACCGCTTTGGACCGTCGCTGTGAGCGCCAGCGCCCAGGTCCCCAGTGCGCGATTTCCGAGGAAGTAGCTCTGCATAAAGGAGCTTTGCCGCACCACTCGCCGCGCCATCATTCCCAGATACACCGAGGCGGCGATCAGGAGCATCAGCGCGATCAATGTCCCAATCCCAGCGGACTCAGTCATAGTCCTCCTCCATGCCGTCGCCGGCCTCCGGGTCGGAATCGTATCCCAGGTTGGAATCGCGCATGAACGTGTGGCCGAACCAATACGACAGCACCACGCACACGCCCCACGGCACGACGATCCCCCAGAAAACCCAGTCCGGAAAACCCAGGATGAAGGTCAGCGTCTCCGGCGGGCGGTCGTAGCCGCGCAAGTAGCAAAACGTGACGGTGTAGATCAGGGCGCCAAGAAATATCAACAGCACGACTAGCGCTTCGCGCCGCGCAGTCCACACCGCGGGATCTTCCCGACGGTCCGACATAGGCAATCTCCTCACGCTCCTGGACAGCTTACCGCACGCCCGACTCGCCTGAACGCCCCACAATAATGATGCGGAGGCTACCAAATGGGAGAGAGAAAACAATCGAAATTGTTTCCATCGCGGTTGGATTGTTGTGGTTCGATACTTCCCTCGGCAACTTGTTATTTCGTGGGCAAGTTGTGGCCCCCACTCTCTGTGCCAGGGGTCGTCGGGACAGTCATGCAGCCGGCACAGACACTTCATCGAACGCGGCCAGCAATCGCTCCACGTCCGCTTCTTTCCAAGGGCGATCGGTAACACCCAGGGGAGACCGGCAAGGACCGACATCGATGTGGTACTTAATCCGCATTGCCGCGCGCAAGAACGTCCAACTC
>CAZFLF010000542.1:0-5295 GCA_964519825.1 uncultured Pirellulaceae bacterium
CGCAAAAGCCCCCCGGTCGTCAGACGCTCGGTCGCCTGGCCGTTCATTTCGGCGAGCTTCGGTTTCGGATCAAACGAGTCGACGTGCGACACGCCGCCGTGCATGAACAAGAAGACCACGCGTTTCGCCGTCGCCGGGAAGTGCGGCTGCTTCGGAGCGAGCGGTCCGGCCTTCGGCTCAGTGCTGGCGGCCGATTCCGCCGCCAGCAGACTCAACAGGGCGACGTTGCCAAAACCACAGGCGGAGTGGCGGAGCCACTGGCGACGTGAAAGCATGGGCGGATACATAGTCCGGTTCCTGAATCAGTCGAGGTACAGAAACTCGTTTTCACACAACAGAATCTGGCAGTAACTTTGCCACGCCGACAACCGGCGTTCGGCTTCTGGGCGAGCCTGTGCAGCTTGAGCCATGAGATAGGCTGCCAAGAACTCCCGGGCTTGCGCCAGTTCCGTTTGCGTTGGACTCCGTCCGAGGGCCAGGCGATGCGATCTTTCCATCCGCTGCTCGTCCGACAGCTTTTCCTCGGCAAGCAGTCGCTGAGCGAACTGTTTGGCTTGCTCGCGGACGAACGGGCTGTTGAGCAAGAACAGCGACTGAGACGGCACCGTTGTCTCGTTCCGCAGGGCGGTCACGCCGTTCGGATCCGCCGCGTCGAACAAGGCCAATACATCGGGCAGCATGTTCCGCACAATGGGCAGGTAGATGCTGCGTTTGACGAACTGCGAGTAAAACGGATCGTCGGCCGTAACTCGGTTTGGCTGAATCATGGCCTTGATGTCCTCGGATTTTCCATAGAGGAATTCGCCGCTTTCATTCGTGCCGGGAGCCCGGTCGAGCCCGCCGCTGACGGCGAGAATCGCGTCTCGCAGCTCCTCGGCGGAGAAGCGACGCCGTGGGAACGACGACAGCCAGCGCCGGTCGGGATCGGCCTGCTGAGCCGCGGCGTTCGACTGGCCGCTTTGCTGGTAGGTGCTCGACAACACTATCAACCGGTGCATCGCCTTGACGCTCCAGCCAGATTCAACGAATCGTGCGGCGAGCCAATCCAGCAGTTCGGGATGCGACGGTCGTTCGCCGCGCGTCCCGAAGTTGTCGCCGGTTGCGACCAGCCCACGGCCGAAGTGCTGTTGCCAGATGCGATTGACGATCACACGAGACGTGAGCGGGTTCGCCGGGTTGGCGATCCACCTCGCGAGTTCCAATCGGCCGCTGTTTTCGTACGTCAGACTTTCCGCTTCAACGGACGCCGAATCCGGCCGAGGCGCCGCATTCACAATCTGAAGCACTCCGCGCGGCACTGTACTTCCGAGCGTGAACCGATTGCCGCGCAGATGGACCCGGAGATTGCGCGGCAACGCTTCTTTGGGTGCCATGACCACGATCGGCTCCGCGCCTAGAGCTTGAGGGACCGGAAACTCCCACCACATTGTCGCGTTGCGATTCTCGTTTTGAAACGGCTCGGTGCTGCGAAAGATCCCGGCCAGTGCGTAGTAGTCCGTTGTGCGGATCGCATCGAATTTGTGGTCGTGGCACCGAGCGCAAGCGATGGTCAAGCCCAGCATAGCTCGCCCCGTCACGTCAATCTGATCGTCGACGATGTCGAGCCGCGACTGCTCCTTGTCGGTCTCCGCCAGCGCCTTTGGGCCGACCATCAAGTAGCCCGTCGCGATGATTCGCCGCGTGTTGGTCTCGACCGAGTCGGTGGGCGGCAGCAGGTCACCGGCAATCTGCTCGATGAGAAACTGGTCGTAGGGCAGATCGCGATTGATGGCGTCGATGACGTAGTTGCGATACCGCCACGCGTACCGCATAACGGCATTCGCGTCGTTAGCGGTCGTCTCGGCATAACGGACCACGTCGAGCCAATGCCGGGCCCAGCGTTCGCCATAATGGGGTGAATCCAGCAGCCGGTTGACGACCTTTTCGAATGCCTGCGGCGTGTCGTCCTGCAGGAACGCATCGATGTCTTGCAGCGCCGGCGGCAGTCCGGTCAGGTCGAAAGTGACTCGGCGCAGCAGCGTGAGCTTGTCGGCGGGCGTTGCCGGAGTCAGCCCGAGTTCTTCGAGTTTCGCCAGGATGAACCGATCGACCGGCGACTTGATCAAGGCCTCGTGCTTGACGGTCGGCGGTGCCCTGTCTCGCACGGGCTGATACGCCCAGAAGCTCTTCTCTTCCGGTGTGAACGTGGCACGCGGGACCAAGTTGTTCAGCGGTCGGAGCGTCAATCCGAAGTTCTCCGCCAAGTGCCCCTCGATGCCCAACCGTTCAGCGTCGCTCAATGCCTTGTTGTAAACGAGCACTTCGCCGATATCGCCCTGGATCGCTCCGGCCCAACTGACGGCTTTGCCGAGATACGCGCCGATGTCCGAACGGTGCTGGATATCGGGAACGGTGTCGCGGCCTTCGAGAGGTTCACCCGCGGGACGGACCGCCGCTTCACCATTGATGAACAAATGCGTCGTCGAACGCATCGGACCTGGTTGTTTGATCACAGTCAGGATGATCGTCTTGCCGTAGTACGGTTTGAACGAACCGCTCCCCAGCGAGGCGTCGTGATTCCAACCGCCCGCGAAATGGATCGCGTGATCTTCACCTCGATTGATCTGCACGAGCGCTGCCAGCGGCCGCCCTGGATCGCCGCCAGGATTGGCTGGGTTGCCGAGACCGAACACACCATCGAATGGGGGCTGTGCGTCATGCGGTTGCAGGTTCATCACTAGCGTGATCGACAACGCCGCATCGCCGCGAATGTCGACGGGACGGTCCGGCGACGAGGCAAATCCGGTCGTGGTCTCGAATCGCACCGCGGGACGCTTCAGCAGCTTGCTCTGTTTGACATATCTCCCCGGCAAGCCGACGCCATCCGCACGTACGCCCTTCGTCGTCGAAACATCGCGCCCGTGGCCGCTGTGATCCGGCCAGACGTAGACCGGTTCACCATCTCCGATCGTCAGCAAATCCGCACGGAGCCAAAGCTGCAACGACTTCGCCAACTCGCCCTGATTTGGCAGCGTGACGGTGACATCGCTCGCCGGCGTCAGGGGTGCTGCTGCAATTGCGTCGCCTACCGGCCAGACAGCTCCGGCTTTGATCCATTCGGCGAGGGCTGCAATTTGGGTCTCCGTCAGCTTACCGTCGGGCGGCATCTTCAACGCGTTCTGCTGCCGCACAGCTTGCAGCAGCAAACTCTCATCCGGCTTGCCGACAATCACCGCCGACCCCGACTCGCCCCCCCGCAACACCGCGTCGCGCGAATCGAGCCGCAATCCCCCCTTCACTTTCGGTCCCGCATGGCATTTGTAACATCGCTCCACCAACAGCGGCCGCACTCGATTCTCAAAGTGCTGGACCTTCACTTCGTCCGCCGCGACTGTCAGGCCCATTGGCAGAATCAGGATGGCCACGATGCTCGCCATTCCGCGCATTTTCGATCCGCGACATGGTGCGCGCAATCGCGGACTGTTGCTCATTGTCGCGCCCCCCAAGTTAATGCAGTTCGACATTTGCAAGTACCACAGACAACAGAATGGTGATCACCCGTGATCACCCCTTCTTCTTGTATTGGAGCGACTGGTCGAACGCGGCAATGACTTTCGCATCCTCATCCGTCGGTTCCAGAATTGAAATGTGAACGTTACCCCAACGATTCTCATAAATGAAGAAATAGTTCACGTTCCGCTGTTTGAACGTGTCGTCGCCAAGCTTGAAAACTGCGTCGTACTGGACGCGATGGTACTTGTCGTGCGCTGACGCCGTGATCGTTTCTTTGGCGATCTGCGGTTTACGACTCAGTTGAGCCCAATAGAACTTGTAGCACTCTTCGTGCGACTTGCCGTCTCCTTGTGGTTGCCCGACAAAGACTGAGAGATTGAACCTTCCAGCACCAGCACGGACTGCGAAGTCCTTGCCACTTCGCGACTCCTGCATCTTTCCCAAATCAGGACTCTCAAATTCGATGATCCAATTCGCATCGGGAATCGCGATCTCTTTGGCTACGAGCCGATTTTCGGTGGAAACACTTTTCGCTGACCGAAGCATCGCGTGCGCCTGCTTCAACACGGCTTGCTGACCATCGTTGGTCAAGATCGTGAAGGCCAGCATTGAGTCGGACACACGGATAACTCCCGACCTCAAGAACTTGAATTCACCCGGCTTGGGTGCTCGATCGGTTGCCTTAAAGGAGAATCCGGTCACCGTATCGCTCTTGAGTTCGGAAACTTCAATCTTCTTTTCGACGGACTGTTCTTGCGCGACCTTGGCCATACTCTCGACTTGCGTTCGCAATGGCTCGATGCCTTTTTCGTTGGTCGGCCCAAGGGGCGTCAGCAGGATATGAAATGGCATGCCCGACTTAGGTTTGAATTCGAGAGTCGCCGGCAATCCCACTGGCGCAGGTGAGATTTCAGAAACCCAATCCACGGGGGCGGCAACTTGGATTTCAATCCGGTCGGTAATCGGAATCTTGCGAACGGTTGTCTCCTCAACCGCCGACGCACGACCGACTGCCATTGCTGAAGTTAAAAGCAGGATCGCAAAATGAACACGACAATGTTGCATGGTGATAACTCCTGCTTGCTTCAGCGTTCGAGGAACGGATGTTAAATTGGAACACACAGCTCAATTCCAGCAGATTAGCACAAATTGGGGCTTCCCGGACCCGTCCCCTTTTTCTCGACCGAACAAGCGATCGACGACAAGCCGCGCCGGGTGCCACTGGCAATGACCCCCTCTAAATGTGTGCCACTGGCGAAAGTTCGACGGTGACGAGTTGGCGGCACGTTGGATTGGTCGTCGAACTTTCAGCCAGTGCGAACTGCAAGAAGTTTTCCCAATTGGCTGTGGACAACAGGCAATCTGCGGGGCAGTTGGAGTCGATGGCGTGCGGCGGTTGTTGCGTGCGATGGGTTTGCGACGGTACCGAGGCTACCAACTCAGCGAGGCTGTCCGCGATCCAACGCTCCGAGGCGCATGCCGTGAATGTGTGGTAAATCAGGAAAGGAAAAGAAAAGACTGCCATGTAGGAATCGTGGCGGAGGGTAAAGTGCGGGGAATCTCCGGGACTGCTCGGGAGCAGTTTTTGAAAAAGGGGCGAGCGGGACAAGTCATGTGAAGCACGAGAACCATTCTCTGTCGGTGTTAGTGATCACGTTCTCGTCAAACTGGTACATTCAGAGGGGATTCGCCCGTGCCACCCGCCGAAGAGGAATGATCGTCACAAGTCCGGTCCCTTCTGCCCGAGCCATCGAGGAGATCGAATGATGAAGCGTGTCTTTCTTCTGCCCGCACTGCTGCTGG
>CAZFLF010000543.1:0-5295 GCA_964519825.1 uncultured Pirellulaceae bacterium
CAACTCCTGACGTCAGGAGGATCAACGGCAGGTAGGTCAATCCATAGAAAGCGAAAGGGAGTCGAGTCTCGTGCACTGCCGCGGCCCCCTGTGCGACCACTGCCCGCGCCAAATTTTGAAAGAAGACCGGCGAAAAGTTGTAGGTCAGAACCACCAAGCCGAGCATCGCCCACACAAAGGGCGTTCGATTCGTCCGTCGGGCGATTACTCCTAACAAGCACGCGGCCAAACCCGCGGTTGGAACGAGTGCATAGGGAGTTCGCTCGAAAACGGTTGTGCCCGCGACGACGACTCCGGCACCAGCCAGTATGAGCCCTGTGGTGAGCGGCAACATGATGGGCCACGGGATCGGCCGCACGAGGTTTCCCGTTCGTCCTTGAAAGACCCCAGCAACTGCGTCCGCAGTCAGTAGCACGGGAATGGCGACGAGCACGCATCCAAACCCGATCCACTCGGCGGTTAATGCCCCAGCGAAATTCGTCGCAAAGATGACCAGGAACTGCCCACCCAGCAGAAGTATGGGAAAGAAGCCGAAAATCCGCGGGCGTTGGTATTCTTCGGTCATCCAAAAGACGTGGCGGTTCACCTTTACCACCCCGATCGAAAAAATTGCCCACAGCGTGAGCGAAGCTATCCACGACCAGAAAACGCCAGCCTGGCGAATGTCAGATGCGATCGCCCCAGCCAGGCTCAAGACCAAATAACTGATGACAAAAGTTGGCTGATGACCGCGCAAGAAGTGTCGGAATGTCGAACGGCTCATCGCGGCTGCCAGGATAAAGTTGAGTCCCAGCAAAACGATGTCGGCCAGTTGACTCGGCGTCGACTTGGCGGCCGTCCAAGTCCAATGCCATGCCATGAAGGATACCGGAATCATCAACACCGACAGGGCGAGCAGCGTCGTGCCCGTCTTTCGCAGTGCAACCTTGTGGTAGCTCAACCATCCAGCCAGAAAGATCGCACTCGTATAGCCAACGATTGTGAGAAATTTCCCGATCGGGTCGAACGCATCCCAGTGCGGCATGACCATCATCAACGTCGAACCGAGCAGTATCACGGTTCCCGTCGCGAGAACCCACTTAATATTCTTCTCCTGCAAAAAGTTGTCGATAAACGTGACGACCAACGATTCCGATTGAGGTTGTGTAGTCATAGCTGGCCGTCCATCGTTTCTGAAGGAAACCGTTTCGACGGACGACCTGAAAGGCAAATCGATAGCCAAAGAACTGGAACGAAAAAAATCACGACCTAATTTCCGCTGTTGTCAACGTTTAACGGCGCCGATTACCGGCGCGGCTTAAGAAGACGCCTCGAGAAGGGCAGTCCAATCACTGCACGCAACTGCAGTAGCAAAGTTGCAGGGCAGGGGGAGAAGACCGCGCGAGTCGGTGATTAAGGGGCGACCGAAAAATAACTTCGCCACATCCCCTCTCCTCTACCGGGGAGAGGGCCTCCTAACCGCTGGCACTAATTATGTCGGGAATATTCCGTCCGAGTCGTGGGTCTATTCCAGGTGAGAAGTATCTTGTCGGTTACGGCATTTCAAAGGCGACGGATATGCGCCAATTGTCTGGAATGAGTCTTTGTCTCGCGATGCTGTCATCCGTTTTGGCGTGTTTCGTAATGGGTTGCGCCGAACCAGTGCGTGAAGATCGTACGATTGGATTTTCACGCGACGGCGGGCAGGTCGCATTTCAGCATGGCCAAGACGGGGTCTTTGTTGCCGACCGCGCTGGCGGCGGCGTAACGAAGATTTTTCAGCCCGATGAGACCGTGCTGGCGACCAGCCGACCGCTCGCCAGTCCGACCGATGGGCGGGTCATATTCGCGACGGCGGAGCACCTCACCAAGACAGAACAATCCCAGCCCGCAACGGCTTCGTCTTCCCCTGCCGACGGTCAGATCGCCTGGCAGGTTCCAGTCCAGGTGACTTGCTGGCTGAGAGACGAGCCCAAACCAGATCAGTCGGGTGCGGTGAAGAAGCTCTTCACCACCACATGTGGTCACGTCGGCTATGTGTCGGCCGGCCTCGCGGTCCGGTGGCATTCCGACGGGAATAAAATTCTGTACGTGGCAGTGCTGGAAGGGGGTTCAGGGCAACACTCGATCTTCGAGTACGAACTCGGATCCGGGCAATCGCGGCGTGTTTTTCCGTACGCGGGGGACGCGATTTTGTGCGATTGGACCCCCGGCGGTTCCTACCTGGTTTGCGTCGTGGGGAGCGTTTCTGATCCTGGCCGGCCGAGTTCTGAGCCTGACGCTAATTCAGGCATCTGGATCGGTAAGCCGGGGGACAAGGATTCTTGGTGGCGCGTTCCGGGGTCCGAGCAGTTGTCGCAGGGGGAATTGCCCTCGCTGCTAGAGATGTTGCGAGCCAGCCGTCCTGCTTGGACGCGCGATGAATTGCAGTTTGCCTTCGTCTCGCGTCGACCAAACGATCCGACTGAAGCAAAAGACAGACATCGGTTGCACCGCGTGGAGTTGGGTAGCCGAACGATCAGCACGGTAGCCGATGCGGACGGCCGCCTCACCGATTTGCATTGGTCACCGGATGGCCGGCAATTGGGATTCGTCACACAAACTTCGGACGTCCCTGCATCAATCACGATTGTCGAACAATCGGGAACGGTTTCGAACCTGCCAAACGGCCAGCCGATCCGAAAGTTCGCCGGTTTCGATGTGACTGGCAAGCGCCTGGCGTACGTTGCGGCAAGCCCGATGGACCCGCCAATGGAGTCGCCGCGGTGGGCGCTGCTGTTGTTTCCGGATCGTCTGGCGCGCGACAGCGTATGGGTTACCGGGTCGGACGCGACCGGTCCGGGGAACGAAGTATTCTCCGGAATGCGGGTCACGTTCCCGCTCTGGTCGCCGACCGAGGAACGGTTGTCACTCTGGCTGACCTTTACTCCACGGTATCACTCGCTCCTCTCCGTTCTCCGGGGATGGGGCCTCTGGCCCGGAGATCCGGCCGCGACATTAGACGTGCGCACGGGTGCGATTTCGTGGCTCGCGGTCACGCCTCAGGAAGAGTTGCAGATCGGCCACTACTATCTGCTGAAACGCGACTACACGGAAGCTTGGCGCTGGTACGTTCGTGCGCGGCAAAAGCTGCCGGCTCCCCGACCACCGCAGGATTGGCAGGAATTCACGCAACGAATTGGCGCTCCCGAGAATTCGCAACTCTTCGAGTTCCTGTGCTTGAAACGCTTGGGCCAAGACGACGAAGCATCGGCAAAGTGGACGGAGTTCGAGCAGAACTTTTTCCCACCCGTACCCACCGAGCGGCGCGATGGCCAGGCGCAGGGTGCAGCTGACGTCTTCCTCGGGGCGTTCGGCCCACAGACGGAACTGCTCCAGTGTCTGGTCCACGACCTCTACGTCGCCGAGGTATTCCTGAGCGTCGATGCGATGGACGACGCGCTGGCCCACTTTCGCGTCAATCAGCCCGCGCCGGCGAGCGAAGCTGCGGAGCTAAGCCGAGCGCTGGTCATGGCCCAGCTGCTGCTGATCGCCCGCGACCACGATGGTTACCTGACACATTGCACTGACGTCGTCGCGCCGCTGACACTGCGGATGTGGGAGGTGAATGCCGCGGGACAACCCGCAGGAAATTCCAACTTCGTCTTGCAGGTAGCTGGAGGACTGTGCCTCGCTCCATTATTTCGCCCAGATTTTATCGAGGGCCTGTCGGCGTCTACCGTACGCCGATCCGTCCCAACCTGGAAAGATTATCGCGAGAACCTATCCGACGGTCTCCCAGCTATTGCGGTTGATCTGGTGGTGCGTGCCGCCGCGTTAAAACTGAACGACATCCCAGCAGCGGAGGCCGCTCAGGAGCGGATTGCCCGTAATCCCGCTGGCCAGCAGCTGTTTTCCAACAAACGGATCGACGAAGTGGTTGCCGGTTGGTTTGACTTGTCGCAATTCGGTGTCGCACAACCGTAGCTTCCAGCCGCACGGTGTAGTCTTCCTTGAGCTCTTTCAGATTCCCCAGATCCGCCGCGGCGCCTGGCAACAGCGTACCAACCCATTCGCTACTCTTGAGCTCTTCAGATAGAGGCAACGGACTGACAGCGCCCGTTCCGAGGTCTCTGAACTCCAATCAATTCAAAGAACTCAGCCTCCAGCTTGTGAAGGGCTGACAAGAGGGGACATTCTACTTTGTTGCAAAAGTAGTATGTCCCTTTTTGCTCAGCCAGGCATCATCGCATCAGGCAGAAGTTGGACCAAGCATGCCTTCGTAGCCGGCGCTGGACTGCATGCCGGAAGACGTCGAACGGTTGCGGATCAACAGTCGCATCGCGCGGGACAACGAGGATTAAGGCGACATTAAGTTCCAGTATCAGAAACTCAGTCTTCGACCCTCGAATGAGAACACCTCTCAGAGGCCACGTGGCACTCTGATCAGCCGATGCCACCGTAATCGAATCGGAAGTAAGCCGTACTTCTCGCATTCCAATAATCGACAGCACCGGATGCTCCCCTACACAGCGAACTGTCCGCCGGAAGAGGAAAACCGCTCCCGCAGCCCAGACCAGGACTACCCACGCCATCAAACAAATCGAAGCGAACAGAATAGGCACACCGTCAGCGACGTCGGGGAAGATGATCGCGGGAGACAAGCCGATTGCTCCGACTCCTATTCCAATCAGAATTAGAATCGGATTCTCGACGACGTACGATCGGCATGCGCGTCGTAACAGATCACGCGACCATGAGAAGCTGGCCACTAGCGGAAAACTGGGGCTGAATGGATCAGCAGGTTCGCAGGCCGCGGATGGTGATTGATAGGGATTCTCGTCCATTTGCTTGTCCAATCGTCGCGTAGATTGGAGCCTTTATCTTAGCCGGATCTACTTATCCGCGTCACCCAATATCGAATCTTATCAATTCGGGAATAATGGGGGCAGAAAACGGTTGGTGGTCAAAACGAATAAGACATCGCAGTCATCTGCCAAGCCGTCCATTTGGTTCAATAGCTCGAACAATAATGCGTTGGCGTCAACGCTCTGCATATGACGTTGCGTGCCGATCAGGTCCACGTCCTCAAGTATGACCGACTATGACAATTACATCGCCGTGGCAGTTTTTACTGATTGCGCCTGTTACCAGGTATGCAAATTTGCAGCAGGATCGGTTACCGGTCGTCGGGGAGCCAACTCAGAACCGATACAACAAGAAACGTCGAAGGCCCGTCGAGAAGTTGGCTGACTTAACGCAGGACGCGCCCTCAACCCAATGAGGGGCAGATTGCATCGAGGATGAGATGCTCAAGACACAAATGCTGCGGCAATT
>CAZFLF010000544.1:0-5283 GCA_964519825.1 uncultured Pirellulaceae bacterium
ACCCGCTCCTCCAGCGCCACCCCCCTGCCCTCCGGCGCCACCCCCCTGCCCTCCGGCGCCACCCGCGCCCTGGAAGCCCGCGGCGCCAGGTTGGATCTCAGCGGCACCTTTATTCCCGGCGCCCCCCTTGCCGGCTCTACCCTTACCGTTGCCATCGTTCCCGGCGCCTTGTTGATCGGCGTTAGCGACAGCCCAGACGCCGATTGTCATAGTCAACGAACACGCCAAATAGAAGAATAATCGCCTCATTTTCGCTGCTCCTTTCCTCCGACCGCGCGATTCAAATCCCCTTGATCATTCCCCCGGCCCATCTCGGTGCGCAGCCCGAAGATTTCTCTACAAGCCATTACAACACCGCCGACGTTGTACGGCAAGTCCCGCGGACGATCATCGTCGAACGCCAGCGGGATGTGAAAGTCACGAAGCATTCCTCCTCGTTTACATCTGCCTGTGGCTTTGGGATAACGATTCTCTGGTGTGTTCTGATCTTCGCTGGAGACCCTTGTGCAATTGAGCGCAAATTCATGAACACGGACTTGCAGACGCCCACAGTCGACAACCCCTACGCGTCGCCACGATGTGCAGTTGCCAAAACGGGCAGCCATTGGCCCAAGGTGCTTTACGTCGTGTTGGTATGGTGGCCTGTTTTGCTCGCGGCTATGTCCTTCTGGCTGTTAGCGCCACTTTTCGTACTTGCGGTTTGCCTGGTGAACTGGCCGAAATTATCTGCCGAGCCGGTCTGGTTCGTTATTTCTGTGTTAACGGCAATTGGCATATCCGCAGCCGTATTGTTCATTGCGACATTCATCGCGCGGATGGCGCGGCAAGAAATACGGAGCGCCTTTCAGCAGCCAGTACCGGGCGACTAGGCCAGGGATACTCCATGTGCGTGGCAGTTTCCTCAGCGAGCTCCCGGCCCAAAAGGCGCTCCACGACATGTAAACTCATGTCAATTCCAGCAGCGATTCCTGCTGAAACAACTACCTTGCCGTTGTCCAGGAATCGTTGCCCGGCACAAATCGTGGCCTTGGGCGCGGTTTGCTTCAGCAGGTCAAGTGCTCCGTGATGCGTCGTGGCTTTCAATCCATCCAGCAATCCGGCTTTTCCTAAGAGCAACGCGCCGGTGCAGACGGAAAGGACTAATTCGGCATTCTCAGATGCTTGCTTAATCCACTCGATCAGGTTCGGATTGTTCATCTCCGTACGAGTCCCGAGACCACCAGGACAGATCAAAATGTTCGGCTGCGGACAGTTTGTCCACGAGTAGTGGGGTTGGACAGCTAAACCGTTGTGTGTTTTGACAAGTTCTGACCGCTCAGCAACGGTGTAGACATTGAATTGGGGTTGAGGTATTCGGCGGTTGGCGACGCAGAAGACCTCGAAAGGGCCAGCAAAGTCGAGAAGCTCCACGTCGGCAAATAGGAGGATCGCAACGTTTTTGGTGTGGACCGAACTCATCGCTTGTTCTTTCTGGATTGAGGACCAGTACGTCCCAACAGTATCACGGCCAACGGCTCTCCTAATCGGCGGACAGCTTCTTCTTCCGAAAGACGCCGAGCCGCTGCTTGGACTTCTGGCGGCACCCAATCGGGAAAAGGCGTTTCGACAACTTGATGTTTTCCTGTAGGTCTGTGTTCCTCACGGATGGCAGTCAGCCGCGCGGTTCCGAATTTCTCAGCCAAGCGGACGATGGCTGGCCAGACTTGTCGATGGAGGTAGGTCACTTTGCCGTCAATAAGGCGGCAGACGATCACGTCCGCCGAGTTCCGCACCTCACGAGTCGCGGCAAATATTTCGCGGCCCTGCGGATGTCCCCACCAATTTCCCTGAATGGACTTACCAGCCACAGCCTCGGCTAAATTGAGCACAGGGCCACGTCCGCTTTCCAGAACAACGGCGTGCGATTTCACAAACTCAACCGCATTCTTGAAAGTGACTGCGATATCCATTGGTCACACATGATTTCTTTCAGCATGATACCGTTATAAAGCATGGGTGGCTGAGCTTGCTAGTGTGGCCATTTTGTTCGCGGCGTTCCCAAGTGGGTTTGTCGCAGCCGAGGATTCGGCGCGCGGGATTGCCGATTTTCACGCGCTGTCGCTGGAAATTGACTGGCCGTAGTGGCGAGGCCCGACGCATAACGGAGTGGCGGCAGCGGGCCAGTCTCCGCCGCTGAAATGGAGCGAAAGCGAAAACGTGTTGTGGACCGGTTCGATTCCCGGTCGCGGACACGGTTCTCCCACAGTGGTTGGAAACCAGGTGTTTGTCGTCACGGCGGATTCCAAAAGCGAAACGCAATCGGTGTTGTGCTTCGATCGTCGCGATGGCCGGCAACAATGGCGGGCTGACGTGCATCATGGCGAGTGGGAATCGAAGGGTAACTCGAAAAGTTCGCTGGCGTCGGCGACCGTGGCGTGCGACGGCGAGCGAGTTTTCGTTAACTTCCTGCATGCCGGGGCGGTCTTCGTGACGGCACTCAGTCGCGATGGTCAACAACTGTGGCAGACCAAAATCAGCGAGTTCGTGATCCATCAAGGATACGGCGCCTCCCCTGCCCTGTTCGGTTCACTCGTGATTGTCGCCGCAGATAACAAAGGTTCGGGAGCGATTGTTGCCTTGGAACGAACGACCGGAAAGATCGTTTGGAAGCGCGAGCGTCCAGCTAAGCCCAATTACACGTCCCCGATTCTCTTGACCGTTGGGGGACGCGAGCAACTCTTGTTTTCTGGATGCGATCTGGTCACGAGTCTTGAGCCGCTTACCGGCCGGCCGTTGTGGGAGGTTGAGGGCTCGACAACGGAGTGTGTCACGTCGATTGTGACCGATGGTCAACGGATCTTCACGAGTGGCGGTTATCCGCGCAACCACCTCGCGGCGATGCGCGCCGATGGTTCGGGGAAGATTGATTGGGAAAACAACTCGCGCGTGTATGTCCCCTCGATGATCGTTCGCGACGGGTATCTCTATGCGGTGCTTGACGCCGGAGTCGCGGTGTGTTGGAACAGTGCCACCGGCGAGGAAATGTGGAAAGAGCGTCTCGGCGGTACCTTTAGCAGCTCGCTCGTGCTGGTTGGCGAGAATCTGTTAGCTACGAACGAAGGGGGCCGGACTTTTGTGTTCAAGGCCAATCCGACTGGGTTCGAACGGATTGCCGAGAACCAACTCGGCGACGAGTGCATGTCGACACCGGCGGTCTGCGGCAACCGCGTCTACTTGCGTGTCGCTAAAACGACAGGTGGTCAGCGGTAGGAGTTGCTGTATTGCCTGGGCAAGTCCCCTTAGTTCATCCGAATTGGACCTATCAGTCGTATAGGACATATTCGATAGCACGAAGTGTTTGGTTCAAGCTACGTCACAGCGTGACTGCTACTATCGCACGCGACAAGTGAAGCGAATCAGGCCCCCGTCATGAACTTTAAGCGGCTCAGTGACTTCCCACCGCAACACGCGCGGCGATCCATCCTCATCTTGCGTCGTGAATTCAGATTTGAGCGAGCAGCGTGCGGAGTCGACAACGTATTCCAGCCGATCGTGTAGCCGGTCGATGACCGTCACATTGCCAATTGGTTGATCGCCAACGTTGTCGAATCGGAGTGTGAACTCGACGAGTTCACCTGGCTTGGCATTCTGCTTCGATGCGATCTTCACAACGCGTAGCCGTGACTTACCCGGGGGCAGCTCGTAGGTGTAGACCGATTCCGTGGCGCTCGTGCCCGTCATCTCGACAGCAGTCTTGTTGTCGATGATCACTTGCAAGCTTTGAGTATGCGACCAAGCGAACGCGGCCAGGAGCCGTTCGGCCAGACGCGCCTTTTCCGTATTGTCGAATAACCCGTTGCGGATAATGGACAAGTCCTCGAAAGGCAGGAATTGTTCCTCGGTGATCGCCGCGCGCTGGGTATTGTCGATGCCAATGCCGCGCGTTTTGTCCAGGAAGCTTTGCATTCCTCTGACCGAGTGTTTGCGTCCGGCCTGCAAGGGCTGCACGACAGTCGTTGGCTGGCCGAGATCGGTGCTTTGCTCGGCGCCCACCGGCATTTCAATGCCAGCCACTCGGTCATGTTGTTCATGGGCGACGATTCCGTAGACTTTGCGCACGGCCGCAAACCGTGGTGCGTACAGGCAGACTTCGTTGCTCGGCTCGACAATTGTCTTTCCATCGAGAGTGTCGTAATGCACGACCGTATCGCCGGGGTGAAGTCCTTGGACTGACCAGTCGCTTTTGACGTGAACGCTGACATTCTGATCGCCGCCGTTGCACACATATTCTTCGATTGGGGGCCGTTGAAAATCGCCCGCGGCGGCGAAACCGCCGCCAAATGCGGACGCGGGAAGCGCCGCCGGCCCGGTCGGACAGACGGGGCATGGTGCGGCGATCATTGTCGGTGCGGCGGCGGGTGGAGCGGGAATGACCTGCGGCTCCAGGCGGACAGGCGGATTCGTCGCAGAAGGTGCTTCGCCGATTCGCGCCGGCGTGGGCGCGGGTTTGCTCGTCGCCAGTCGCGGCCTTTCGGCATTTTTGGAACTGTGCGGTTGCATCGTCAGCGATTGACAGGAGCACATTGCGGACGAAAAAATCGCGAGGACCGCGAATCGTAGCGCCGCATGGTAACTGCTCGATCGACGTGATGATTCGTTCATGGTTCTTGTCGCGGGAATCGCCAGCCAGGTAGGAAGAACTCGCCGCGCGGTTCCGGCTCGGTCTTCTCGCGCGGGACGTCGCTTTCGTGACGTTCAATGGCGGCTTTGACGTCGGCAGGCTTGCCGGCGGATTTCGCCGCGGGATAAATCTGAATGGGTGGAGATGAGGACTCGATTCTACTCAGCTCCGACTCGTCCGGCAGGCGCGAACCGAGTCGCACAATCGCCATGGGGCGACCCAAGCGGTCGGCAATATGCAGCGGGTCCTCGCTGGGAGACGCGTCGATGGAACGTTGACGGCGCGGGTCGTCCGCCTCGGGCAAGGCTTGATCCGAGTCCTCCAAATACACCACGCGAGTCACAAACAGGCCGTTGAGGGCTTGCGCGATGTCTTCCTCTGTGATCTCGATGGGAACCGGAAACCGCGTTTTGGTTCCTTCCGGTGGAAAGAGCCGGTTGATCACCTCGATGGTGGGAAAGAGCTCGACTCCTTCGCGATTCGGCAAATGAGTTAGCTTGATCGGGTAGACATAGCCGACTTGCATTCCCGCCAAGAC
This sequence comes from uncultured Pirellulaceae bacterium, assembly GCA_964519825.1. GTDB lineage: Bacteria > Planctomycetota > Planctomycetia > Pirellulales > Pirellulaceae > CAZFLF01. The sequence goes on from CAZFLF010000544.1 coordinate 5,199, forward strand.
GGGACCGGGAGCGGCTGTTCGAAAGACGCCGTCGTAGACGGCCGAGATTTGGTGAGGCAGCGGTATGACGTTGGAGATATGTACG
>CAZFLF010000545.1:0-5265 GCA_964519825.1 uncultured Pirellulaceae bacterium
CAATGGCCAGTTCGGCAACCAGTCGATCGTCCGCTTCACGCACCCGGGCTGGGACAGTTGACCACCCCGCGCGAATCGCAGCTCGCAGTCGGCGCTCCCCTGAGATGAGCTGAAAGCGAGCACCGACTTTTCGCACGAGGACCGGTTGCAGCATGTCATGTTCTTTGAGGCTCTCGGCGAGTGACGCAATTTCCGGTTCGCTGAAATCTCGACGCGGTTGAAACGGGTTGTCGTCGATTTCGTAAACGTTGAGGTAGAGCAGATCGGACTTGGTGCTTGCCGAATCGACGTTCTCCGACAGTTCGCCGGGGGCTGACGATTCGCCTGATCGATTTGCGGGCACGGCGGAGCTGTTCATGGGAGGTGCATAGTCTTCAAACGGAGCACCCAGCAGTGCCGCCAATCCTCGTCCGAGTCGCCTGTCTTTAGTCACGTTCCAAGACCTCCATGCAAAGTTCGATGTATGCCCGAGCGCCTCGTGCGCGGGGAGCGTAGTCGATTACAGAAATCCCGTGGCTCGGCGCCTCCGATACGGCGACATCCCGAGGTACCACGGTGTCAAATACAATCTCGCCGAAGAATTCACGGACCTCGGTTTCCACCTCATGGGTCACTTCGAGCCAGTCTTCGTACATGGTGAGCAGGATTCCGCCGAATTCGAGTTGATTGGGGCGTTCCTGCATCACCTTGCGAATCATGTGGATCATTTGTGTCAGCCCCTCCATGGCGAAATACTCGCATTGGATGGGCATAATCACTTCGGTCGACGCGGCCAACGCCGTCTCAGTCAGCCGACCCAACGACGGCGGACAATCGATCAACACGAAGTCGTAACTGCTCACCTCGCCCGACAAGTGTTGGCGTAGCACGTCGGTTTCAAATTCGTCGCCGTTCGCCAATCGGCTGATGTCCTCGAAGCTGCGACTGCCTGGCAGCAGCTCGAGTCCGTTCGTTCCGGTCGTCAGCATCGACTCCCGCAGCGGTGCTCTTTGAACAAGCGAGTGTCTGGCGGTCGGCTTGTGGCTGAGAGCGGTTGTCGCGTTGCATTGCGGATCGAGGTCAATGAGCAACGTGCGCTGGCCGGACTTCGCCAGCCCGACAGCCACGTTCACTGCCGTGGTCGTCTTACCGACGCCTCCCTTCTGATTGGCCACACACAGAATCCGTGCCACACGCTGCGCCTCCCGCGCCGACCCGTGCCCCGGACCAGCGCGGCGGGATTGTAATCGCGGCAGGCCAGATCGGTGAATGTCAGTTCGCTCGGCGTTTCACGTGAAACGCAAACTTACCGCATCCACACTGTTTCACGTGGAACGCGCATTTCGCGTGTTCGATCTCCCTTGCGCCATCGGGTTTCACGTGAAACACCGCGATCGACTGCCATTCGGCAAGTCTGCATCGGGATGGAAGCCTGACTCAACGCCTTCATCGGCGATGAGATCGTTACTCGAGCGAATTGATGACGAGTCCGCTGACCAGCTTGGGATAGAAATAGGTGCTTTTGGCCGGCATCCGTTCCCAATGTTCGCTGATTGTTTTCACGTGGTTCACGGTAGCGGGCATCACCAAAGCAGTCAGCGGGAAGGCACCTCCCTCAGGATCGCCGGTTTCGATCCCGTCCAAAACTTCGTCGATGAGATGTACGTAATGGGCTTTTGGCAGGTTCTCGGCACCTAGCAAGGTTTCGATAACCAGGCGCTGCAGGATGCTCACACCGAGTTCCTGCCAGTCTGCGCTATGGTCGCCAGCGACCTGAGCCATTCGCGTACGGCCTGTGGCATTGATACGAGCTAGCGACCACCTTCGATCTGCGTGAGTGTAGAATGCCATCGTCCCCTGTTGATTTTCCTTCTCGATTTGCGACCAGACCCCACGCACGGCGGTGCCCCCTTCCCCAGCCGGCTGCAGATCGAAACATCCGCTGATCTTGGCTGCCAGTTCCCGCGAAGTTAGCTGCGGCAGTCCACGGAACATTCGGTGTGTCGGGAAGACGATCAGTCCTGGATCGTTCATTCCGATGCACATCATCAGTACGCTCTGGGCCGGGTGATTCGAGGAGAGCGGATGTTGAGCCGCAAGCTGGTCCCGGTAGTTGCAAGCGGTTTCGTAGCGGTGATGCCCATCCGCGATGAACATGGGCTTGTTGCCCATTCCAGCCGCCACCGCGGCAATCCATGCGAGATCTGTGATCGGCCACATCCGGTGAATGACACCCAGGTGGTCGGTGGCTTCGAGAGGCGTCTTTCCCTCAATCGCGTGTTCGATCAGGTTTTGCACTTGGTTCTCGCCGTCCGGATAGATGCCGAATATCTGGCTGATATTGGCGCGGCAGGCCGTCGTCAGCAGTAATCGATCTTGCTTCGCTGACGCATGTGTTTCTTCATGGGGGTAGATGCGTCCCTCGCCGAATCGTTCCAGCCGAACGCGCGCCATGAATCCACGACGTGTGTAGCACCGCCCGGCATAGTCGAAAAATTGGTGGTAGGCATATAGGGCCGGGGCAGCATCCCGTTGGAGGACCCCTTCACTCAACCAATTCTTCAAAAATCGCGCCGACCGCGCGTAACGATTGTTGGTCGCGTCGTCACCTGGTTCTTCACGGTTCAGTTCCAGCCGGATGACGTTCGCAGGATGCTTCTTGTACAGCGAGTCCTGGAATTCCGGACTGATGACATCATAGGGCGGAGCAATCACGTCGCTCAGCTCGCCAACATGGCCTAGATCGTAACGGATGGCATGGAAAGCCTCGATTTGAACCATTTGGGACTCGACTAATAGCGATAGTGGTCTGGCTTATAGGGACCCTCGACGGGAATACCTAGGTACTCCGATTGCTTCGGTGTCAGTTTTGTGAGTTGCACGCCGAGCTTCGCTAAATGCAGTCGCGCAACTTCCTCGTCCAGCTTTTTCGGCAGCACGTGTACGCCGATTTCGTATTTGTCCGCGTTCTGCCATAACTCGAGCTGAGCCAGCACCTGATTTGAAAACGAGTTTGACATGACGAAGGACGGGTGTCCGGTCGCACAACCGAGATTCACTAATCGCCCCTCCGCCAGGATCAGAATTGAATTACCGTTGGGGAACGTGTACCGATGAACCGGCCCGCCAGGATCACGATCCGACTTGATGGTTACGCGGCGCACGTCCTTCTGGTTGGTAAGCCAAGCGATGTCGATCTCAATGTCAAAATGCCCGATGTTGCAGATGATGGCGTCGTTCTTCATCTCCCGCATGTGCTCGCCGCGGATGATGTCGCAGCAACCGGTGGTCGTAACGAAGATGTCCCCTTCCTTCACGGCGTTTTCCATGGTGGTGACTTCGTAGCCCTCCATGGCCGCCTGCAATGCGTTGATCGGATCGATCTCCGTAATGATGACTCGGGCGCCAAAGCCGCGCATGGATTGGGCGCATCCCTTGCCGACGTCGCCGTATCCTCCAACCACGACCACTTTGCCAGCCACCATGACATCGGTGGCACGTTTGATGCCGTCCGCGAGTGACTCGCGGCAGCCGTAGAGGTTGTCGAATTTACTCTTGGTGACGCAGTCATTGACATTGATTGCCGGCATCTTCAGTTCACCGCGAGTGTGCATCTGATACAAACGATGGACGCCAGTCGTCGTTTCCTCGGACAGCCCGCGAATACCGGAGAGAAGTTCCGGGAACTTCTGATGCACCATGGCGGTCAAATCACCCCCATCGTCAAGTATCAGATTCAGGGGCTGACCATCTGGAAAGAAAATGGTCTGCTCGATGCACCAATCAAATTCCTCGAGGCTCTCTCCCTTCCACGCATAAACCGGAACGCCGGTCTTCGCGATTGCGGCTGCGGCCGCATCTTGCGTGGAGAAAATATTGCAGCTACTCCAAGTGACTTGTGCACCCAATTCGATCAGCGTTTCGATTAATACCGCGGTTTGCGTGGTCATGTGCAAACAGCCGGCGATACGTGCTCCCTGTAACGGTTTTGCACGACTGTACTTCTGGCGCAGCGACATCAGCCCGGGCATTTCGTTTTCCGCCAGCATGATGTCTTTGCGCCCGTAATCTGCGAGTCCAATGTCCCGGACCTTGAAAGGCTGTTTCTGTGTAGTTTCAGCTGTCGCCACGAGAGGCTCCTTTAGGTAGTTCGCCTAATCCAATCTGGAATCCAGTGCCAACCCATCAACGCTCACCGATGTATCGATTTGGGGCGTGAATACCGCAGTATGATACGGGAAAACTCGCAAGATCGACAACCCGTCGATAAGCCGATGGGCCTCGAAGAAATCGTCTGCCGCTTGGCTGCAGGACGGCGCCCGAAACGATTGGCGCGGTCCGGGGACTATTTCGTTTCGGTGTCGAACGCCTTCTTGGCACCGGTGACAAACGCGCGAATCAGCATTAGGTCTTTCGCTCCGGCCTTGGATTCGACCCCCGATGCGACGTCGACCGCATCCGGCTTGGCAATGGAAATCGCATCCGCGACGTTGAAGGGGGTCAAGCCTCCGGCGAGCACCAGCGGGAGCCCGGACAGGATGGAACGAGCTGCGCCCACCGCCGTCCAATCAATCGTGTGTCCCGTCCCCCCGAATTCACCTGGCTGCGCGGCGTCCAGCAGTACGGCCGACGGGAGTGCTCCCTGTTCACGGCATTTGCTCAGAAAGCTTGCAGCCGCTTCCCATCCATCTGCGCCGATTCGAAATGCCTTCAAGACTGAGTGCCCTACAAGAGCGGCGATCGTCTCGGGTGGCTCATCTCCGTGGAGTTGGATCCAATCCAGCTTGAGCCGGGCAACGGTTTCCTGTATTTGTTCGACTGGGCTGTTCACAAACACACCGACTCGTGCCAACTTCGGCGCAATGAAGGCAGCGATCTTCTCCGCGGCCACTGGTTCGACATACCGCGGACTGTTCGGAAAGAAGTTCAATCCGATTGCATCAGCTCCCGCCAAGGCGATGAGTTGGGCGTCTTTCGCTGAAGTAACTCCGCAAATCTTGATGCGAAACAAGGAACTAGCTCTGGTCAGGAGTTCGAGGGAGTCACAAAACACCACGATTCGTCGTTCGATGCGGTGGCGTCCGTATTATAGGTGCGTCGTCCGTTCTGTCATCCGACATGCACTGGCCGACGGAGTCAAACCTATCGTTTCATCGTCCCCTGGTATATCTGTTGGAGAAGTCGCCGGCTGTCTGCCGATTTTTACGAAGATGTGTGTCATTGCCTTGATTCCATGCCACCTGGTCAATTGCAAACGAAGCGACATCCGCGGCACGGATTGGTGAC
>CAZFLF010000546.1:0-5263 GCA_964519825.1 uncultured Pirellulaceae bacterium
ATCGGAGTTCAAAGCCCGCGTGCTGGAATGGGCCGCCAAGCTGGACGTCACGGTTCGCGCTCTCGCCGTACGCCCCATGCGAAACAAGTGGGCGTCCTGTTCGACGGCCGGAAACTTGAACTTCAACGCAGAACTCTTGGAACTCGATCGCGAAGTCGGCGACTACGTCATCGTCCACGAACTGCTGCATTTCAGCGTGCCAAACCACGGCCGGCTGTGGAAGAGTCTGATGCGAGCACACCTTGGAGACTACGAGCGGATCGAGCAGCGATTGCAGCGTTAAAGAGGAAAGGACATGCGTTGCGAGCTCTCAGGCTGATGGATTTGGCATCTGAGGTATCGGGATCGCGCGACTGGAGTTGCGTGGGTTTCGCTACCGGCGTGCTGCTGCTCCCGCGTTCATCCCTGCTTCGCGGTCCGCGGGGAGGATGGCAAGTCTTCGCGGTCCGCGACGGACGAGCCGTTCTACAGGACATCCAGGTCGGCCTGATGAATGATTCGGTGGTTGAAATCGCGAGCGGACTTGGTGAATCCGACCTGGTAATTCTGGCACCCGACCCTGATCTGCGCGACGGGATTCGGGTACGTTCGGAATGAGATCGGGCTGTCGGCAATGGCTCGAAACTCAGGGATCGCTTGTTTCGCCACGACGGAACCCTTAAAACGATATTCCTTGTGCGATTTATCAACGTCCGGAATTCGTATCCTGACGTATTCTTGACAAGCCCATTCGAACGAGCCGTTCCGTTTACAGGAGCCAGCCGATGAGTGAAAGCGTTCATGACAAGCTAAAACGCGTCCGCAAACCACGCGTTCATATCACGTACGACGTCGAAACCGAAGGCGCCGTGGTACAAAAGGAATTGCCGTTTGTCGTCGGTGTCATAGGCGATTTTTCCGGCAATCCCACGGAGCCCCTTAAACCCCTTAAAGACCGTAAATTCATTCAAATCGATCGAGATAATTTCAACGACGTCATGAAGCGAATGACGCCCGGATTGAACATCCGCGTTGAGAACACGTTGAAAGGAGACAGCTCGGAGCTGGCATTGCAGTTGAAATTCAACTCGTTGGAGGACTTTGAGCCTGCCAACGTCGTGAAGCAGGTCGACCCACTCAAAAAGCTGCTCGAGACACGCGACAAACTCCGCGACTTGGCCGCGAAAGTCGACCGCAGCGACGGATTGGAGAAGATTCTGGAAAACGTGCTGCAAAACACTGACGAACTGAAGAAATTGGGCGACCAGTTGGGCGTGAAAGGAAGCGAAGGAGGTCAGCAATGAGTTCAGGTGAAGCCAAACGCTCGGATCAAGCGAGTGCTACGACAACCGAAGCCGGAGGATTGCTGGAGGCAGCGATCTCCGCGACGAAACAAACCGAACGGAGCCGCACCGAGGAGTTGCTGCGCACGTTCACCGAAGAGGCGCTCAAAGGGACGGTCACTTTCAGCAAGGACGTCACGCGCACGTTGAATCAAGGGATCGAGGCGCTGGACCAATTGATTTCCAAGCAGCTGGCGGCGGTGATGCATCACCCGGACTTCCAAAAGCTCGAAGGAACATGGCGTGGCTTGCACTACTTCGTGCAGAACAGCGAGACGAGCGCTCAGCTGAAACTGAAAGTCCTCAATTGCGGCAAGCGAGATTTGTTCAAAGACCTCGATCGAGCTGTGGAGTTCGATCAGAGCCAAATCTTCAAGAAGATTTACGAGACCGAGTTCGGAACTCCCGGCGGCGAGCCCTACGGCGCTTTGATCGGCGACTTCGAATTCGAGAACCATCCAGAAGACATTGACTTGCTCGGCAAGATGTCCAATGTCGCGGCGGCGGCTTTCGCGCCGTTCATTTCAGCTGCCAGCCCGAAATTGATGGGTTTTGACGGTTGGACGGAACTCACCAAACCGCGCGACCTGGAAAAAATCTTCGATACAGTCGAGTACACGAAGTGGAAGTCGTTCCGCGACAGCGAAGACGCCCGATTTGTGTGTCTCACAATGCCGCGGACTCTCGCGCGTCTTCCGTACGGCCAGAATACTAAACCGGTCGAGGAATTCTCGTACGAGGAAGTGGAGCTCGACAAAAAGGGGAAGTCGGTCGCGGTTGCGCACGACAACTATTGCTGGATGAATTCAGCCTATGTGTTGGGCGCCCGGATGACCGACGCCTTTTCGAAGTACGGCTGGTGTACCGCGATTCGCGGTGCGGAAGGTGGTGGCAAGGTCGAAGGACTGCCAGCCCACATCTTCCAGGCGGACGATGGCGACATGGATCTGAAGTGCCCGACCGAAATCGCGATCACCGATCGACGCGAGGCGGAATTGAGTAAACTCGGTTTCCTGCCGTTGTGCCATTACAAGAATACGGACTACTCCGTGTTCTTCGGTGCGCAGACGGCGCAAAAACCGAAAAAGTATGACCGCCCCGAGGCCACGGCCAACGCGGCAATTTCGGCCCGTTTGCCGTATATCATGGCTACGGCGCGCTTCGCGCATTACCTCAAGGTCATCGCTCGTGACAAGATCGGCTCGTTTATGGAAGTCGAGGATTGCCAAGCGTGGCTGGATCGCTGGATTCACAACTATGTCAGCGCGGATCCGAAACCAAGTCAAGATGCCAAGGCTCGTTATCCGTTGCGAGAGGCAAAAGTTGAAGTCAAAGAAGTTCCCGGCCAACCAGGCGTTTACAACGCGGTCGCCTGGATGCGTCCGTGGCTGCAGTTGGAAGAGTTGACCACGTCACTCCGCATGGTAGCGCGAATTCCGAAGATGGGAGGCTGAGCTACAACGCGATGACTTCCGGTGCACACGAAACCAACGCGAGCGTGTTTGACCAGACGCTCTCGGTATCGTCACCGGACGACTCGAAGCGATCGTCGGCTTTGCAGGAGATTCTGGCGGCGACCGTGGACCACAACACGGTCGCCTCCGCGTTTCTTGCCCGGTTTCACGGCGCCACAACACCCGGCGCGGCCCTGCGCGAATGGTTTGGCCCGTCGATGCCACTGGATCAAGACGACGTGGCTCGGCAGTTGAACCGTGCGGTGGCGGAAATCGACGCCCGAATCAACGAACTGGTCAATGCGATCCTCCATCATCCGCAGTTTCAACGCCTCGAAGCGGCTTGGCGCGGCCTGTTGTATTTGACCGAACGCGCCGAGGAAGAAGGTGACTCGAGCATCAAGATCAAGGTGCTCAGTGCTTCATGGCGCGAATTGGAACGGGACTTCGAACGCACCACCGAGTTCGACCAGAGTCAGTTGTTCCGCAAGGTCTATGATCAAGAGTTCGGCATGCCCGGTGGCGAGCCGTTTGGCGCACTGATCGGTGATTACGAAATGCGTCCCCGCCCCGCGGCGGGATACCCGCACGATGATTTGGGCATGCTGCGGTCGATTGCGCAGGTCGCGGCGGCGGCTTTTTGTCCCTTCATTACCGGTGTGAATCCGGCTTTTTTTGGGCTCGACAGCTTCACCACGCTCGAACATCGGCTCGATCATGCCAAAACGTTTGAGCAGGTCGATTATGTCAAATGGCGGGCGCTGCGCGATTCGGAGGATTCGCGGTTCGTCGGGCTGGCATTGCCGCGCGTCTTGATGCGGACGCCGTATGGCGATGATGGCACGCGCTTAGACGGTTTTCGTTTTCAAGAGGATGTCACCGGCCCGGATTTCAGCAAATACCTGTGGGGTAATGCCGCATTCGCGTTTGGAGGAGTATTGATTCGCGCGTTTTCTCAGGCCGGCTGGCTCGCGGACATTCGAGGCGTCCAGCGCGGCGTCGACGGGGGAGGCCTGGTAACGTCCCTTCCCGTGCATCACTTTGGCACGGACTGCCGCGGTGTGGCCGTCAAATCGTCCACCGATGTTATTATCACCGATCGACTGGAAAAGGAACTTTGCGATCTCGGGTTCATTCCGTTGTGCGATTGTGGCGATACGGAGTATTCGGCCTTTTACTCGAACCAATCGGCCCAAAGACCGAAGAAGTACGACCGCCCGGCTGCGACCACGAATGCGCGAATCTCGTCAATGTTGCAGTACATGCTGTGCGTGTCGCGGTTCGCACATTACATCAAAGTTCTCGGACGCGAGAAGGTCGGCTCCTTCACCGACGCACCTTCATTTGAACACTATTTGCAGGATTGGGTTGTGCGGTACGTCACTACCGATTTGGAGGCATCACCGGAAACGAAGGCGCGATTCCCACTTCGCGAAGCGAAAGTGCAAGTGTTTGAACAACCGGGTAAGCCTGGATCGCATCAGTGTGTGATGCACCTCGCACCGCATTACGAGCTGGATGAACTGGTTGCGGCCGTACGCATCGCGACCGAACTCGCCCCGGCGAGGATTAGTTGAGAAGCGTCCTTTTTTCCATCCGCAAAATACGAGGGATCCATGACTCCGGGCGAACTATTTCAAGCCGGCAAATTGACCGAGGCAGTGACGGTAGCGCTCGACGCGGTGAAAAAGAAGCCCACCGACACCGATGCGCGAGGCCAATTGATCGAGCTATTATTCTTCTGCGGTGACCTGGAGCGCGCCGATAAGCAACTGGAAACAATCGGTCAACAGGATCCCAAAGCTCAAATGGGTGTAAGTTTGCTGCGGCAACTGGTCCGTGCGGAAACGGCGCGGCAGCAGTTTTACCGCGACGGGCGCGTACCAGAGTTTCTGTTCGAGCCGAGCGAGGCATTAAAGCTGCATCTGGAAGCGTCCATTGCCATCCGTGAGGGACAGCCGGTGACTGCATTGGAAAAGCTGGCCGAAGCCGAGACGAAACGCGTTTCGGTTCGCGGTGTCTGCGATGGACAGCCATTCGATGACCTCCGTGACATGGACGACCTCTGTGCGCCGTTCTGGGAAGTCCTGACAAGCACGGGAAAGTACTATTGGATCCCGTTTGAGCGCGTTGAGTATGCGGAATTCCGCGCCCCGGAACGGCCCAAAGATCTGTTGTGGCGACGATGCAACATGAAGGTGCTCGAAGGCCCGGAAGGCGAAGTCTTCATCCCCGCGGTGTACGCCGGCACTCACCAAAGTGCGGACGACCAATTGCGATTGGGTCGGGGTACCGACTGGGTCACTGCCGACAACGCCCCCGTCCGCGGCATCGGGCAACGAATGTTTCTGGTCGGCAACCAAGATCTTTCGATTATGCAGCTTGGCGAGTTGACTTTTGACATGACCAATCCCCATGACCAATGACCAAATCCCAATGATCAATGTCCAAGGTCTAACCTCTAACCTCTAACCTCTAACCTCTAAC
>CAZFLF010000547.1:0-5259 GCA_964519825.1 uncultured Pirellulaceae bacterium
ACCAGGCCTGTTGGGTGATTTGGCCGGCGGCGTGGACGAAGGCAACGTCGTGGAGCGGATGTTCGCTGCGATGTGACTTTGACTTTGGAAGAGGCGGCGCGCGGGGTCACGAAATCTGTCGAGTTCTCACGTAGCCGGCGCTGTGAGAAGTGCGAAGGATCGGGAACCAAACCTGGCTCATCTCCAGAGACTTGCCGTCGCTGCGGAGGTCGTGGACAGGTGGTGCAGTCCGCCGGCTTCGTGCGTGTCCAGACGACCTGCCCCTCCTGCCAAGGTGCTGGCACGCTCATAACCCACCCTTGTGACGATTGTCGCGGCAACGGTTACATCGCGTCCAAGGTCAAGATGGACGTCGCGATCCCCGCCGGGGTCGACGACGGAATGCGGGTCCGGTTGCCGGGTGAAGGGGAACCGAGTCCAGACGGCGGACCGGCGGGCGATTGCTACTGTTTTATCTCGGTCCGACCCCATTCGATTTTTAAACGCGACGGCAAGAATCTGATTCTGCATGTGCCGATTTCTTACAGCCAGGCGGCGTTGGGAGCGCGGCTGGATGTTCCGACTCTGAGTGGTCCGGAACAAGTGGAAATTCCCCAGGGAACTCAGCACGGCGATGTGTTCCGTCTACGCCAACGCGGCGTCGCGGATCCGCGTGGTGGTTCCGTCGGAGACTTGCTAGTGCAGGTGTATCTCGAAGTGCCGAAGAAGACCTCGGCTAAACAGGAGACACTGTTGCGAGAGTTGGCCGAGTTGGAACACGCCGATGTGACACCCCACCGCAAATCATTCTTGGAGAAGTTGCGCGACTACTTTGCTCCCGGCGGGGACTACCAGGCCAAGGAGGAGTAGATCATTATGTCTCAGGATAATTCGACGCTAAATGACGAGACGCGTCAGGGTTCGGATGATGATGCTTTGGCTGCGGATGTCCACGCCGCCAAACAGACCTCCGTCGCGGACGATTTGCAACGGCTCGGTGAAGAGGTGAAGCAGGCTAATGACCGTACCCTGCGAGCGCAGGCGGAATTAGAGAACTTCCGACGGCGAATGCGCCGCGAGATGGACGATGAACGCCGATACGCGGCGTTGCCACTGCTCTCGGACTTATTAAATGTGGTTGATAATCTCGATCGAGCAGTCGCAGCGGCTGAGAGCACCGAAGCGGCCAGCAGTTTGCTGCAAGGGGTCCGGATGGTGCAGTCGCAATTTTTGTCCGTGCTCGACCGCCATCACTGTCGCCGGGTTGGCGAAGTCGGTGAGGCGTTTGACCCGAATATGCATCAAGCGATCGCCGAGGAACCGAGCGAGCAGTTTCCGCCCGGGCATGTGACGCGCGTCGCCCAGTTCGGCTACCGCCTGCACGACCGAGTGATACGTCCGGCCCAGGTACTTGTTTCGACCGGGCCACCGCAAGCCCCTGTGAGTTCCACCCCGACAAACTCCGGTTGATGAGTGAAGAGGCTGACACATGCCGACATATGATTACGAATGCGACGCCTGTGGGCATCGTTTCGAACTGTTTCAACCGATTACCGAGAACCCCAAGAAGAAGTGTCCACAGTGCAAAAAATCAAAACTTCGCCGGTTGTTTGGGACAGGCGCGGCGCTGATGTTCAAGGGTTCCGGTTTCTATCAGACAGATTATCGGAGCGAATCGTATAAGAAGGCCTCCGAGGCCGACAAGAAGCCGTCCTCAGGCGATTCGTCGTCACCCAGCGCGAAGCCCGAATCCAGCGGCAAGTCCGAGTCCAGCAGCAAGTCCGAGTCCAGCAGCAAGTCCGAGTCCAGCGGCAAGTCCGAGTCCAGTGGCAAATCCGAATCGAGCAGCAATTCCCCGTCCAAGTCCGAGGGACGGGCGTCGGCAAGCCGCAAAGGGCAGAAGAACGATTGAGGCTGGGGAATGATTAAGGCTGGGGAATCTCAAGTACCTTTACCGGCCTTCCTTACACGTTAGTTCAACCTGCGAGTCCGACTTCGGCATGTCACACCTTCTGCATTGTTCGGTCTGCGAGCGGCAGTTCGATCCAGACGAATCTCCGGCGCTCCCGTTCTGCTCCCAACGTTGCCGACAAATTGACTTGGGCCGGTGGTTGAGCGAATCGTACAGTGTGCCGATCGAACGCTCAGAGGATTCTGACTCCGTCGATTTTTCCACCGACTCCGATTAGGTACCATGTCTGGTATCTTTTCTGGTTGGTGGGTTTGTCTTGCACATCACGGAGATTGGCACCATGGCGGACGAACGGGGCGTATTGCGTCGGATCGTGTGGCGCGACGTATTTCCAGGACTCATGCTGTTTCGCTGCTTCCGACTGGCGATCGGCTTGCCGTGTCTGTTTTTGGCAACTGTGGGAACGTTGTTGATGCCCCTCGGTCCGCGGCTGTCGGAAGCAATATTTCCCAGCAGTAACCAGCCCATTGGAGGCGTCCCAGCAATCACAGTGGCGGACCTGCCACAGGCACAAATGCAGGTCGCAAATCCGGCGGCTTCCGTGTTCTCGGCGTTGCGGCTTCCGCTGCCCAATCCGCGCCTCGGCCTACTGGATAGCTATCTCACCCTGGTTCGTCCATTCGTACAATTGTTCGACCGTCAGGCGTCATTTGGACAGATGCTTGGCAGCCTCTGTGTGGCGCTGTGGTATCTCCTGGTTTGGTGCGTGTGCGGCGGCGCGATCACACGCATCGCGGTAGTGCGGTTGGGGACTGGCGAACAGGTGACTCTTCAGCAGTCGCTCCGGCATGTGGTGGTCAACCTGGGGTGGTACTTTACATCTCCACTTTTTCCATTGTTGGGCGTGGCATTAGTGGTAGTGCCGTTGTTCTTTCTCGGAGTGCTCATGCACCTGAGCATCGGAGTGTTGGTGGCGGGGATCTTGTGGCCGCTGGTTCTCCTTGCCGGTTTGGGAATGGCCGTGCTGCTCGTCGGCTTGTTGTTTGGCTGGCCGCTCATGTGGCCCACCATTAGTGCCGAGGAAGCCAGTGATTCCTTCCAGGCATTCAGCAATAGTTTTTCGTTCACGTTTCAGCGGCCGCTGCAGTACTTGGCCTATGTAGCCATCGCGTTGTTGGTGGGAGGAATCGGTGGTCTGTTTGTCGAAGGATTTGCCGACGCGGTGATAACCCTCAATCAGTGGGCGATTTCCTTGGGGTTAGGGCGGGATCGCTTGAATCAGGTCTTGTCGGGACAATTGGACAATTCGCCGATGGTGTGGGTCGGAAGTGGATTGATTGACATGGGGGACCGCTTGATACATACGATCGCCGAGGCCTTCTATTTCAGTTTTCTGTTCTGCACCTCGTCAGCAATCTATTTATTGTTGCGCCGTGAAGTGGATCAAACGGACTTCGACGAAGTGTATATGCCGGAGAACGCCAAGCAGTTTAGCTTGCCGCCGCTCCGTTCTGGTCCGCACGGAGTTCCGGAGATTGACGAGCCGCGGTCGAACGCACCGGACAGGCCCAGCGAGTGAGTGGATCGGTTGAGGCGCAACTCAGTGTTTGCTTGTCATTGGTTTGCCCCCTGCTGTGCGGATTCGTACACGACTTTTCCGTCCACCGCGGTCAGCAACACCCGAACCCGTCCGATTTCGTTGGCCTGAATCGCAAACAGGTCGTGTGACAGCAGGCTCCCTGCCGAATCCAGTCCGAACCGGACGCAGCCTTGAGCCCGCTGTCGGCGGAGCGTTGCCACTGCGGAAGCGGCGCCGCGGCGTAGACTCGCGTCTTCAACTCGCCGCGCCGCAGCAGTTCCTCATAAACGGGCACATCACTGCTCCCCGACATGTCCTGCACGCTGGTCACGCCCAGTCGTGCCGCATGATTCGTCGCCGCCCGCGCAGCAGCCAGTCGGTCCGCAAAAGACAATCCGGGAATCTTGGCGGCCACCAGACTCATCGCCGCGTCCTTCAAAACGCCAGTTGGATCGCCGGACTCGTCGCGCACGATCAGTCCGCCGTCCGGATCAGGCGTGTCGCGCATCACGCCGCCGAGCCGCAGGGCCACGCTATTCGCGAGCGCCATGTGTCCGTCCAATCGATTGACAAATACCGGGTGATGAGGCGTCAGTTCATCGATTGTCTTCCGTGTTGGCAGCGCTGCGATCGGCCAATTCTCATGGTCCCAGTCTCCGCCAGTGATCCAGCTCCCGGGAGGCAATTTGGTTGCGAACGTTGCCAGCCGCTGGGCAAACTCCTCCGGAGTCTTGGCATCGCGCAGATCAACGCTCGACAACTGCCGCCCACCGCTCACGAAATGTACGTGCGAGTCATTAAAACCGGGGAGCACGAGTCGACCTTGTGCGTCGACCACGCGCGTTTTCGCATTGGCTAGACGCCGAATCGAGCCGTTATCGCCAATGGCGGCAATCCGATTTCGTACGACTGCCAGCGCCTCGACTGTCGGCTGCGTTGATTCCAGCGTAATGACTTTCGCGTTGACAACGATCAAATCCGCCGGAGCAGGTTCTTCCGCAGTCCGCGCAGTTCCGGTACACAATGTTAATAACCACCAACCTGCGACCGCCCAGCACAACCGAACTTGATCCATGTCACCTCTCCCGTAATCGGATTGGGATATAGTAACATCGGGATTAATCCCAATGACCAAATCCCAATGATCAATGTCCAACCTCTGACCTCTAACCTCTAACCTCTAACCTCTCGTGCCACGCGTAGTACTTGCCATGTCGGGCGGAGTGGATAGCAGTGTCGCCGCCCATTTGCTGCTGCAACAAGGCCATGAAGTGGTCGGGGTCTTTATGCGCCATGGCGAAGAGGCGATTCAAGCGTGCTCGGTCGATGGATCGAGCGAACGGAGTCCGTTGTTACCGCTGTATCAATCCCGTGCGACCCACAAGCAGGGCTGCTGCAGCGCGTCCGATGCGGAAGATGCCCGCCGCGTCGCCGACCGGCTGGACATTCCTTTCTACGCATTGAATCTGCAAGCCGAGTTTCGACAGATTATCGACTACTTCGTCAACGAGTACACCATTGGACGCACGCCCAATCCGTGCGTGATGTGCAACAACTGGATTAAGTTTGGGAAACTCTTCGAATATGCCGACAGTGTCGGGGCGGAGTTCGTCGCGACTGGGCATTATGCGCGGCTGACGCCAAATGAAGACGGAGGCATCCCCGCACTCTGCCGGGGAGTCGACGACGGCAAGGATCAGTCGTACGTCCTGTTCGGCATCGAACGCGACTTATTGCGACGGATGCTGCTGCCCGTCGGCGATTATTGCAAGCCGCGTATCCGTGAGAT
>CAZFLF010000548.1:0-5255 GCA_964519825.1 uncultured Pirellulaceae bacterium
GCCGAGCCGTGTCCCAGCGCACGGCTCGGCAGGAGCCTCGCCCTCCCGTGGTTGCGGCTGTGCCGCGCTGCGCGGTCTTAACGGACGTCGCGGATAGCGCCGACCGCGCCGCCGATACGATGATGAACATCGGACGTGGCGCGGACGACAAGGCACATCAGCGGTCGATAGTAAACGATGGTGCCTGGTCCGCCGTTCACATCCCAAAAGTCAGGAACAATCGTCCGCTGAATCAAGTCCACAAGAGAAGGCCCGTAATCGAAAGCCCCCCCGCCACCTCTCGCTCCTCCACCTCTCGCACTACCGCCCAGCGCACTTCCACCCAGCGCACTCGTTCCGGAATTCGCCTGTCCCAAGAGAGTGGCTGGTCCTCCGAGCGTCGAGTCGGCCAAGGCGAAATGATCGGCCAGAGATTGCGTCACGAGCTCGATATCGGCCAAGGCCAAGACTTCTTCATCGGTCAGCGTTTCATCGGGACGTCCCTCCCGTTTGAGTTTCGCTTGCACGTCTTTCTTGATCCGCGTCAGCCGGCTCCACATTCGGAGCTTGGCTTCCTTCAATGAATCGCTAACGACCAACCGCGGGTCCCGTTTAATTTCGCTATACAACTGGGTCATCTCATAGGCGACGACTGCCCGCTCTTCGTCGGATTGAACTCGGGATTCTCGCCGGACCAATTCGTCGACGTCACGAGTAATCTCCAGCACGCGGCGGAGCGGGGCGGGGGGCGGAGAATTCGTGGTGGGGCCGGAAACGTCGTCCGGGGGCGCGCCGAGAAGTGCCAGCGCGAGAAACACGGGAGACATGTGAAATTCCTTTACGCACAGTCAGTGGCCCCTGACAGCCACGATTCAATGTACCGCGTCCCCCGTATGCTCCGCAACGGAAACTTAAACTGCACTCCGTACTTGGTACTCCGTACTCGGCATTTTCTCCTTCGTACCCTTCTCTAAGCGATCGAATACCGGTGCGAACCGGCCCCGACCAGAGACTGTTGCCGCAACCAAACAACCGACCGCGGCACCGGCAAGAGTGTCGCTCAGGAAGTGCGCGCCACATTCGATCCGCTGACCGGCTGCTAAGATCGCAAAGAACGCGAACAGGTATCGCCCGCGCGGATAGACGGCCGACAGACTGACGGCCAATCCCGCAGCGACTGCGGTATGGGCAGAAGGAAACGACTGCAGCCGGTGATCGAACCGCACAAAGCCCTCGACTGGCCACACCGTTGGCAACCAGCCCGCAAACGACTCGCCGACACTACTCGCGGAGAAATGCCCGGGGCGAATCCGCGCGACAGTCAGTTTCACGAGGTCCGCGACCAATCCGCCGCCGAGCGCGGACGCGACGACTCGCGGTACCTGTCGCCGGTGCGACGGATCCAACAGGAACATCGTAAGTGCCAGAATCCCGACGCCGATCCCATGGGCAAACACTTCCGACCAGGTCAGTAAACGACGCAAGTCTCCCGACAGTTGGCCAGCCGAGCAAAATCGATAGACGGGCAAGTCCACCAAGAGAGCCAACGCTGTCAGCCCCGCGAGAACACCCGCCAGCCGCAGCAACCGCCGTGAGGAATCACTCTCCAGCCTCAGAGTACTGGTGCAGGGAGCTTGTTCTAGAGATGGGAATAACATTGCGAGTCCCTTACCGCTAGCCTCGCTAGGGCCCGAGTCTCGGAGTGAATCGGCCACGTGGCACCCCCGAGTCATTTACCGGTTTGCGCCTGCGAAGGGTACCAAGAGAGGCTGCGATCGAGAAGGCGATTTCTGGCGTTGTTGCCGGTGTTGGTCTCAGGCTAGACTTCGCGCCGCTGCGGGAGCACTTAGGGAAAGGATTCCGTCGATGTCGCGTTGGCAAAGTCATGCTGTCGTAGGTCTGATTGCCGCCATCGTGATGTTGACAAATCTTGGCGGACCTCGGCTCTGGGATCGCGACGAGCCGCGGAACGCCGGCTGTGCTGCCGAAATGCTGGCGCGCGGCGACTGGGTGGTTCCGGTGTTTAACGCCGAACTGCGAACGCACAAGCCGGTACTGCTGTATTGGTTGATGATGGCGGCATACAGCGTATTTGGAGTGAATGAGTTTGCCGCTCGTTTGCCTTCCGCGTTGTTGGCGATTGGGACGGCGCTGTGTACTTGCGAGCTTGGGCGCCATCTTTTTTCCCCCCGCGCGGGAATGTGGGCGGGTATTGCCGTTGCTACTAGTTTGCTGTTTGTTGTAGCGGGTCGAGCAGCGACGCCGGATGCGACGCTAATCTTCTGTTCCACGCTCGCTGTCACACTATTCGCACTCGGAATTGACGTTCGGGGCGCCAGCTCCGTCGAGGGTGAGGCGGCCGGTTGGCAGATTTCATTGTCCTGGCCCCGGGCTGCTGGAGTCTTTGGCGCGATCGGACTGGCGGTACTCGCCAAAGGTCCCGTCGGGATCGTATTGCCGGCCGCCACTTTGGTCCTGTTTCAACTGCTCGCCGCGCCGCGACGATCGGAGCTGGAGCCGAATGGCTGGCGCGAGTCTTTCCTCGATTTCGCCAGTAAGTTCACACCGGGTCGCATGTTGAGCGCTGCCTGGCGCCTGCGTCCGATGACGGCGCTCTTAGTAACGCTCGCAGTCGCAGCACCATGGTATGTGCTGGTAGGGATGCGAACGGATGGAGAGTTCTTGCGCGGTTTTTTCCTGGACCACAACCTGGGACGCGCGATGAGCACAATGGAAGGACATCGAGGAAATGTGCTATTCTATCCCGTGACGATGCTCGTGGGTTTGTTCCCGTGGTCTGTGTTTGCCGTGCCGTTGTTGATCGACGCCGTTCAACGACTCCGACGGCGCGATGAGCCGACAGCGGGCTATTTGCTGGCCGCCTGCTGGCTCACTGTGTACATCGGCGTTTTTTCCGTGGCGAAGACCAAGCTGCCGAGTTACATCACGCCGAGTTATCCTGCCGCCGCAGTTATTCTGGGAGCGTTTCTCGATCGGTGGCTGGCAGGGAAGATTTGCGTACAGCGCTGGTGGCTGCAGGCGGCGTGCGCGGTCTTGGCTCTGGTTGGCCTGGTCTTGGTTATCGCGATTCCCGTGGCAACGCGCGACAAATTACCGGGCGAAGAATGGCTTGGTCTGATCGGCTTGGTTCCGCTTGCCGCAGGACTATTTGCCTGGTGGGCTATCCATCGCGAGCAATCGCGGCGCGCGGCGTGGTGCATGGCCGGCGCGGCGATCGCGTTCGCCACGTTGCTATTCGCGGTCGGAGCGGATCGAGTGGGCCAGCATCAACTCAACCAACGCTTGCTGCACGCCATTGATGAGCATAGTTCCCGGCCGCGCGTCGCCGCGTATGCTTGCTTGGAGCCAAGCTGGGTCTTTTACGGGGGACGACCGATCGACGAAATTACCGCGGGGCAGGTCGGCCCCACCCATTCGCCGTTTGTCGCAGTGAATGGCCGATGGTTGCCGAAACCGCCGGTCAGGATCGCGGAGGTCGTGGCCGACAGCATGGATGTCTTCGTCATTACCACGGGCCGGGAACTCGCTGCGGCTCGGAAATTATTGCCGAAGGATTTCCACGTGCTCGAGACCGCGCCGCTGTTTCTGAAAAATGACGCACTCGTCCTACTCGGCCGCCCGAATCCTGTCGTCATTGCACGACGCAATCCGCGCTAATTTGCCAGCTAGCGAGCCGAGCGAAGTACATCGACCAAGCGTTGAATATCGTCCGCGTTAATGTATGCGTGGGGACTGATCCGCAAGTGACCTCCGCGACTGCTCAACGCCACTTGATTGGCGAGACAATGTTTACGCAGCAATTGCGGATCGCACCCGGGCCAATCAAACGCCACGATGCCAGAGGAATGTTCCGCGTCGCGCCGGCTGACGATGTGCGCACCGCAGTCCGCCAATTGGTCGCACGCCCGATCCGTTAGCTCCAACACGCGGTGTCCGATGGCGGATTGCCGCGGACCGAGACCGAATGTGGTCAGGAGTTGCAGGCTGGCGCCCAGAGCAATCGTACCGACCAAGTTGTGCGATCCCCCTTCGTATCGCGCTGCGCTCGGCCGCAGGTTCAACTCGATGCGCGAATAGTCGCTCCCTTGAGCCACGCTGTTCCAACCGACATTGATCGGACGGAGGCGGTCCAAATGTTCTCGTCGAATGAAGAGTAACCCCGCCCCTTCCGGTCCGAGCAGCCATTTGTGTCCGTCGGCGGCTAAAAAATCGATCGGCGTCTGGCGAACATCGAGCGGAAAAACCCCCAGCCCTTGGATCGCGTCCACAAACAATAGTGAGTCCCTGGCATGAACGAGCGCCGCGACTTCATCGAGATTCAGCCGCCAGCCGGTCGCAAATCCGACCCAACTCACGGAGACCAACCGCGTGTGGGAATCCATCGCCTCCGCCAAGCTCCGCAAATCAACGCCAGTGTCATTTACCACGATTCGGCGGGTCTCGACGCCGCGGCTGGCCAAGTTGAGCCAGGGGTATTGGTTAGACGGGAATTCGTTGGCCAGAGTGACGACATTGTCGCCGGGCTGCCACGGCAGCCCCTCGGCGATAAACGTGATTCCAGTGGTGGTGTTGGCTACGAAAGCGATTTCGTCAGTCTCGGAATTGATGATCCCAGCGGCAGTCGCACGGGCCTGTTCCAGCTCCCGGACCCATTGCGGCCAGACCGTATCTCCGTCCCGAGTCGCCCCTTGCAACCAGCCGCAGATGGCGTCCTGAGCGGCCAGCGGCAACGGAGCCACGGCCGCATGATCGAAATAAGACCATCGCTCAACGACCGGCATTTGACGTCGAAATTCGTTCCAGTCCGGCGTTTTGGCCGGCATTCCCCCGCCAGGTGGTACTATCGGATCGCTCGTTGGGAGGGGCATAGGAGTCTTAGGAAAGTAGGCCGAGACACCGGTGACAGCGAATTCGCGGCAATTATACTAGCTCAGTACAAATCGGTTAGGGGAATGCGGGTCTGCCGTGCAGCTTTGAGGAAAGCAGCGAATGCCCAAGGCTTTATGTTGGACGGGGATGGTGATCGCCATCCTCGTCGTGGCGTTATTCTTGTTCGACCTAGTCGTTCCATCGACTATGGCGCCGTTCAAGAAGTCCAGCGTGATGCTCGATGTATTGTTCGTGCTCTGCGGGGGTGCGTTGGCGTACCTTAGTTGGTCCACCCTCAAGGAACAGGACAAACGCTAGCCTGTGTTTCGAAACTAGTACGATGGCCTTCCAAGGCCGTCGCTTATTTACGCAAACCCGCCCAGGAC
>CAZFLF010000549.1:0-5253 GCA_964519825.1 uncultured Pirellulaceae bacterium
CGACAAGAGAGTCGTGGTCCATTGTCATCATGGCGGGCGGAGCCTGAAGGTGACCCAGTGGCTGCGGCAGCAGGGCTTTGATTCCGCCCAAAACATGACCGGCGGCATCGACGCCTGGTCGCTCGAGATCGAACCGGCTGTGCCGAGGTACTGACAAACGCGGCCGTCACGCTCCGTCGTGACGCAGCTTGAACCAAACAATTCTCGCGAACAAATAGGTCCTATACGACTTATAGGTCCTATACGTCCCATCGAATGCGCGAGCTTCATCACGACTGAGACGGCTACCGCGTGACTGCTACGAGCTCGATGCTAGCACGAGATTTCATTGTGGCGCGAGACCGCGTTGTCGCTCGGACGATCCGCGGCTAGAATCCGGCACCCTAGTTGGGGTTCCCGACCACACGAACTAACGGATTGCTGTTGGTCACGGAAGACCGTTTTTTTCTTTTCCATATTCTTCGGCATAGGCATGGAAGCCGTCAGCAGGCCGCACACACTCAGTCGCTTTGAGCAACTTCGTCTCGCGCGGGATATTCTGCGCGCGGAAGGAGATGCGCTGCTCGCACTCGCCAGCCGGTTGCCGGAAGAATTCTGCGACGCGGTTGAGTTGCTCTTCGGCTGCAATGGCAGCGTTGTCGTGACGGGCGTGGGGAAAGCTGGACTGATCGGACAAAAATTGGCAGCGACGTTGGCATCGACCGGGACGAACAGTCAATTCCTGCATCCGGGCGAAGCGGTGCACGGCGACTTGGGTCGAGTCCAGACGCGTGACGTGATCTTGGCGTTGTCGTTCAGCGGAGAGACCGAGGAGCTCGTGCGAATTCTCCCAGCATTCCGGCAACGACAGACGCCGATCGTGGCGATTACGGGGAGCGACCACAGCACCCTCGCCAACTGTGCGGCCGTGACGCTCGCAATCGGTCCGCTGCGCGAGGCCTGCCCCCTTGGCCTGGCGCCGACGACGAGCACGACGGCAATGCTCGCGCTGGGCGACGCCTTGGCACTGGTATTGAGCCGTTTGCGGAACTTTAGTTCGGAGGATTTCGCGCGGTTCCATCCGGGCGGAAACCTTGGGCGCAAATTAGCTCGCGTCGATGAGATCATGCGGCGATTGAGCGACTGCCGGATTGCCCGACACACACAGCCGGTGCGCGAAGTGCTGGTGACGGCCAGCAAACCCGGCCGGCGGACGGGAGCGATCATGTTGGTCGACGAAACGGGTCGGTTGACCGGCGTGTTCACCGACAGCGATCTCGCTCGGCTGCTGGAAACGCACAACGAAACGGCACTCGATCAACCGATCAACGCGGTGATGACCCGCGCGCCGTCAACGGTCGCCACCGGATCGCTCATGACCACGGCGGTCGACTTGCTCGTGCAGAGAAGGATTAGCGAATTGCCGGTTGTTGACGATCAGGGAAAGCCTGCCGGGTTAATCGATATTACGGACGTCGTGGCTTGGCTGCCACCGCCACCGGACGGCGCAACCGGTCTGACGTCGCAGGCCACGCATTCCCCACCCAGCGTTCCTTTCCCGAACCGTTCCGTAGGGTAGTCACGTAGATGAACTTGGAAGACCGATGCAGGAATGTCGAGTTAATTATGGCGGACGTCGACGGCGTGTTGACGGACGGGGGCATCATTTTTGACAACCAGGGGATTGAGATAAAGCGATTCCACAGTCGTGACGGGTTTGGCATCAAACTGTGGCGGCGAGCGGGCTTTCATTTCGGGATCCTCACCGCGCGCACGTCTCATATCGTGAAAATCCGGGCTGCGGAGTTGGGAATCGACGTGCTGCGACAAGGGTTTGAAGACAAGCTGCCAGCGGCGCGAGACGTCTTTGCGGAGCTGCGACTCACGCCGGGACAGGTAGCCTACGTGGGGGACGACTTGCCGGACCTGGCAGTGATGCGGCAGGTTGGATTGCCGATCGCGGTGGCGGACGCCGTCGACGAGGTCCGCGCCGGAGCGGCGTACGTGACCACAATCCGCGGTGGCCAAGGCGCGGTGCGCGAAGCGATCGAACTGGTGCTGAAGGCCAAGGGACTTTGGGAAGACGTCGTTGCGAGCTGCATCGGGGCTTAGGCTTAGTGTTCTGTCCATCGTCGATTGATGTTCGCCAAATCAATGTGTTTCCGACTCGGCCCTGCGACTTTCACCTCCAGCAGCTTTGCCCTTTGTGTTTGCCCGCTTACGACGCACTGTTTCGGTTCTGGCGATCATCATCGCGGCTTACGCGGTGTACGCCGTAGTCGTGGTGCCATTTGTCGAGCCATCCGTCAAGCTCGCGTCTAGGAATCGTCCTTCTACACCGCCAACCGCCCGCGTAAGTAAGCTCGACCAATTCTTTCCCGCGGGTTCGTGGGAGCTCGACCGGCTTACGAAGGTTGTCGAAACGGATCAGGGAACCCTGTTTTTTGCCGACTACAAGCCGCTTCCTGATGGAAAAATGAAACTTACCAAGTGCACGGTGATTTCCTATCTCGAAGAATCGGCGAGCAAGACCGCAGGCCCAGGATCGACCCCGGCAGAGCGCCGCCCGATCATTATTCAAGCGCCGCATGGAGCAACGCTGAAATTCGATCAACCGCTGAACGTGCTGAACCTCGAATTCGGCCGGCTTATCGGTGGACATCTTTCCGAAGAGGTCTCGATTCATGTTCCGGCCAGCAAACCCGGCGACGATGACGCTTTGGAGTTGGTAACCAAGAACGTCCAAATTGATTTGGAGAAGATTTGGACTCCGCACGAAGTTCGCTTTCGGTACGGTCCGAATTCCGGCAGCGGGCGAATTTTGACAATTCATTTGGCCAGCGCCGGAAAGTCCGCGAGCGCGCATTCTGAGCTGGGAAGCAGCGGTGTGCGGTCGCTAGAACTTTTGCATCTCGACCGCATGCAACTGCTGCTCAATGACCAAGGACTGTTCGGCAGGCAAAAGCCAGTTGTCACCGCGGCACCCATGCCGCCGCCGAAAAACGACGCGACTCCTGTCGAGGTAAAGTGTCGCGGCCCGCTGCGATTCGACGTCAGTCAACAGTTGATTACTCTGGAGGACCAAGTCGACCTCATGCGGCATCATCCCAGCGGCGCCAGCGATCAATTGATTTGTCAGCTGCTACAGATTTATTTCTCTGGCGGAGAAGGGATGGCCACAAAGCCGTCGCAATCGGTGCACTCGACGGTGAATTCGAAACCGGCGAAACTGACTCCGACGCGAGTCGTAGCGACTGGTCGGCCGGTCATTATCCGCGCCGCTTCGGTAGGCATCGGAGCGCAGGCCGAGCGAATCGAGTACGATTGCATCTTGCAACGCGTTTGGCTGCAAGATCGCGATAAAGTGCTGTTAAACGACCGCCAACGCGAGGTCGAAGCCAAAGAATTGCGCTACACGCTCGGCGAAAGCAACCGGATGGGTGAACTGTGGGCGCAGGGGCCGGGAACCGTGCGCGGAGAGTTCGGAAAGCAACCGCGACGGTTCGAAGTGACTTGGCAGGATCAGGTGCAATTGAGGCGGATCGACAACGAACCTGTATTATCCTTTAATGCACAAGCCGTGGTCACGGTCCTGGACTTCGGTCAGCTCACCGGTGATACGCTGCATTTCTATTTACGCGAAATACCACGAGCCGATGCGCAGGATCGCGTAGACACCGTCCCTGATCGTTTGCATCTCGTTGGCCACGTCCAAGTCGATACCGAGTCCTGTCACGGGACGATGCGCGAAGCCAAGATTTGGTTCAAGCAGCCGGACGCGGCAGTATCGGACGACACTTCGACGAAGCAGGCCGCGCAGCCAGCCGACTTCTTCTCGCCGCCGCAGGGAAAAGCCACGGATCGCCAGCGTTCGAAGTTCGAGCTGCGGGCGGAGATTGTCGAAGCGGAGATCCGGATGGGCGACAACCCGGTCGTCGACTTGGTAATCGTGCGCGGTGGCGTTGAACTGCGCGAAGTGGCTTCCACCGAATCGCAGCCGCTGGTGATCCGCGGAGATTATTTTCAGTTGCAGGATGGCGCGTCGGAGCACCCACGCGCCGCGCTATTAGGAGCACCCGGAGAAGTCAGCGCTCGCGGCGCGGCGGCGCACGGGCCGAAGATTTATCTGTACCCGGCCGACAACATCCTGGAGATCGTGGGAGCAGGAGACCTGGGCCTGCCGGCTGGCCGACACACTGCTAACTCCGGCGGAGATGCTTCACCCACCCATATCGAATGGGGGGGGAAGATGCAATTCGATGGGCAAATTGCCCGCTTCGAGAGAGATGTAACGGTACGTGGGACTGAGTGGTCGCGAAATGGCGAAAAGACTACTTTCGTGGCGACGGGAGACGCCGTGCATGCCGAACTGACGGAACGTATTGACTTCCGAAATGCGAATCCGAGTGCCCCGGTCGAACTGGTCGAGGCGGCGTTTGATGGCTGGGGATTCCTGCAGACCGAGATGTTCGATCCGCTCGGAGACCGCAAACTGTTCGAACAAATGCAGGTGCGCGGCCTGACGGTCAATCAACTGACCGGTGATATTTCTGGACAAGGACCGGGCTGGCTGCGCGGCGTTCACCGCGGCAAGGATTTATTGACACTGGATCCCGCAGCGAACACGACAACCGCAACTTCGGCGACTGGCTTGAGCTTCCTGCGAGTCGATTTTGAGCGCGAAGTGATGGGCAATCTGCATCAGCAAACGCTGGAATTCCGGAACGGGACCAAGACCCTTTATGGCCCGGTTCGGACATGGGACGACGCACTTGACCAAGACCAAACACAGACACCGCCAGGCGCGGTCCGCTTGACCTGCGATCGACTGGCGGTGACTCAGGGGGGCGATGGCGGAGCCGATACCGTGGAATTGGAAGCGGTCGGCAACGCGCACATACTAGGTGACGCCTTTGCGGCGACCGGCGGGCGAGTCTCGTATGTCCGGCTGAAGGACCAGTTAATCTTGGAAGGGGACGGCCGTAACGACGCGCGGATTGAATTCCAACCGCAGCCGGGGGCTCGCCCGTCCTATGTGGCGGCCGGAAAAATTCTGTACTGGCCCAAGACAGGACTTTATCAAATCGACAAATGGCGGCAAACGGAACTCTATGACCTCGGGCAACTGCGTGGCCGCGGAGCACCGGCGATCCAGCCGCGCTGACGCTATTGGTTGGCACCGAGTGTTCACTCGATCTGAAGTGCCCGGATTGGCTGTGTCGAGCATTGTGGACCAGGAATTCGGTTTGTATCATCACGAACTCCTTATTCATT
>CAZFLF010000550.1:0-5233 GCA_964519825.1 uncultured Pirellulaceae bacterium
CAGGAAGGCACTTTTCGCACGATTGGCGGATTCGGCCGCGTCCTTGGCTGATTCGAGTTTGCGGTTCAGGTTGATCAAATCCGCGTGTGCGTTGGCGATCTCGATCGATCGACGTCCGTTCAACGCCAAGAATTCCTCGCGCGTGCTACGCAATTGACGCTCTGATAGCGACTTGCTCAGTAGCACCGCCGCGATTTGGCGCAGTCCCATCTCGTCACACGGCAATCGCAATAGAACGTGGCGATTGGACGGGTCCATCCGCGCCAAACACTCTTGTACGGCCCCGTCGCAGCACTCTGTGCAAAGTATTGCATGGAGCGCCGCATCGAGCTGCCAAAGCCGTCCCAACCGTTCGCACGAATCGGCGACGTGCGTGAGTTTCGATTTGATAACGATCAGCGAGAACGGACGTTCGTCGGCGAGACCTTGTGCGACCAGTTTGGCTGCTTCGGTCTCTCCATCGACGAAATCCACGTCGCCACATTGCCGCAGCACGTCCAAATCGGACCGGTCGTATCCGACAACGAGTACTCTTTGCCGGAGCGTTTGAACGCTCCGTGGTTGCGTATCGGCGTTGTTTGTTCGTTTCAAAACCGCGTCCTTTGTTGCCAGTTTGTCGATGGAGACTCTCGAGACGATCCGCCCAATGTTCCCATGAAATAATAGTTTGCGACTGGCTTGGAGCGCGAAATCCAGCTGGAGTTGCCAGCCACGAGGCTCCCTTGGAGAACACTCGTGATGAGCGTGCCGTTTTTAGACGCTGCAACCGCTGCCAGTCGTACAACCGGAACCGTGCGGCCAAAGAATGGCCGACGAGTTAGCGGAATCATCCAACGCTGGACATCCCATACATCCGCAGCGCGATTTGTTCCGCATGAAACAGCAGCCAATCCTGACGCGTGTAGATCGCGTGACCGAGCAGATGCTGAGCGGGCGTACCCGGTGCGGGACCGTAATCGATCAACAAGTTTTCTCCATCCGCGTGAGCGCGAATGCCCAACCGTAACCGCGCGAGCAGGTCAACGGCGGAGTCGCCCGCCTGCAAGAATCGGCCCAACCGAATCTCGGCGTCGCACCCGCGCAAGGCCCAGATCGGCGGCACGATATTCGTTCCGGCGATGCCGATCTGCTGCACAAAATCACCAGGCGTGGCATGCCATAAATCGTCTCGCGTCGGGGGAAAGACGGCCTGATAGTCCGGCAGGCCGGCAGACGGACGATGGTTGATGAAGTGGAGCAAATGACCGCAACCGGCGGTTTCCCATCCATAGCGCACCGGAGTTCCGAGCGTCGCCACGTCGATCCGCACTTGAGACAGGAGGTTATCGCTTGCGCAAGATCGTTGGCACATTTCATCCCAAATTGGCAGATCAATGCGACCGAGAATTGGCATTCGATAGAAGTTGCGGGCCGCTTGAAAAAAAGCCTGCCGTGCATCGCTGTCGCTGCCGAGAAGATTCGTCAAGAGTGCAAAGACGTTGCCCCCGTGGCTGTGACCGATCAGCAGTACCCGATCTCTCGCCACAAACTTCCGTGTGATGAGTTCATGCAGCATACGCACGGCCCCATCGGCACGTCCCAGATGATGATTCTCGCTGGACCAATGAAACAGCCGAACCGGAATGGGGGACTCGCCGGGTCGATTCATTGCGTTCTGCCAAGTCTCGGCGTAGTCGCGTGTGAAATTGCCGAGGTCGCCGGCGACGGAATCGAGCAGCTGTTTATTCCAGCCCCGAAAGACGTCGGCTAATCCCGGAGCCACACGCGCCAGATTGGCCAACAACCCCAAGCCATCCGGCCCAAGAAACGTGCCATGTGCGAGATAAATTGCCGCGACGCCCGCTCCGCGCAAGCAATCACCCACGGCCTGCATGCGCCGCCGAAACTCGTCACTGTCGTTGGTTGGCGGACACTCGGGCCGGAGAAAGTGGACGGACGAAGTGGGGGGCCCGGAGAGGTATTTTTGGTGCCGAAATCGGTTGTTCAACGGCATGGGTCGTGCGCCCGGCGTCGACTCGGTGAGACGGCTGTTCGGTCAGAGCGGCTGCCAAAGTCCCGGACCAGGATTCGTAGGGCCGCCCATTCCGTTCGTCGCCTTGATAGAAGGCGAGGTAGGTCATCGTTTCAGACGGAATGAACTCCTGCTCTCCCGGCGACCACTGCGTCTGGCGATACACGCGGCGCCAAGACCCGGAGTTGAAGTACATCTGGTTCAAAACATATCCATCCGCATAACTGGCGTCCAGCGGCACCGATTCGGCAACATGCGTGTGACCGTAAACGATGTGTCGAGCGCGCCGGTTGCGGAAATCCTGTTCGGTCAACGCATGCTGGAAGTACGACTCGTTCGACGCTCCGCGGAGGTCGTGCAGCCAGGAACCAATCTTCGCCGCCCAACCGATCGACAATCGCTTGCTGAACTTGAGGGCTTGGGCTAGACCATCCACGAGTTCGAATGGACTGTACGAGTCCTGATCGCGTACGATTGCAAGTTCTAGAAACTCGTCGGCCAACCGGTCCCAACATCTCTTGATTTGCTTTCGCAGCTCGGCCTTGACACCCGATCGCTCTAGCAGCCCGTCGATCCAGATCGGTATCAGCAGCATGGGCCGGATGTGATACACCTCCAAGAGGCCCGCCAGCACAACTTTGGGAAGATCCTCGGACCAGTTCAGAGCCGCTTCGGCGAGGAAGCGGTTAACGAGCTCGACGACGATCGCGTCGCCCAAACTCGAGGCGTCGCGCGTCTCGCTAAAGTTGATCGGATCGAAGACATCGCCGTGCCGCGCCAATACCCGATGCCGACGCAATACTGTGAGCAGTTCGTCGGACTCTTGCGGGTCGTGCGGAAACGGTTCGGTGTGGGAGTTGGCCAAGCCCAACTGATGCGCCACCTTTTGGCGGATGACGTCATAACGTCCGCCGCGCAAATGCAATGGCCAGTCGTGATTTCCAACCATGTAATGCGTGCGCACACTGACCGGCACCCCTTCCGCGTTATAAACGGGTTCGCCGGCTTGTGTCGCGGGAGGCAGACGCAAGGCCGTATCCTCCGAGATCGCGCGCAGGTGGTCCAATCCCTCGCGATTCTTTTTGAGGATTTCGTCGACGATCGCCGACACGGTGTCGATTACCGCCGGCGACTGCATCTCGCCCCACGGTCGTGTGTCCGTGTCAAGCCACTGAGTGGACCGAGTGATGTCCAGAGTGTCGCCGAGCAACACCAGATCCAGCCGTTCCAACGGCCGATAGCTGCCATCGGTGCGCCATGACGCCCGCAAGGCCATTTCGTGCAGCCGCTCGACAAAAATGCCAAACGCCCCTGAATTCAACCCCGGGCCCGTGGTTCCATCCGTCAGATGCAAATCACTGATGATCGCCAGCATGGCAACGTTTCCTTGTCGCGCGCTGTAATTCGGCTGGCATCGCTAGCTCGGATTTGCAGCAGTCCTGCGAAAAACTGCGTCCAATGGCAACCGAAATAGTGTCCAGTATTATCGAGTTATCGGCTGACGGTTGTAACGAACATCAGGAAGTTTCCGATGGTAATGCCGGGCACGATCAAGATTGAGACCTCATTTCCATTGAAGGAAAGCCAACGTCTCTCTCGAGTCTGCGCCGGGCGCAGCCAAGAAACAGCACAACCGCGAGTGGACTCGCGGTTGTCTGAAACCTCGGGGTGTTAGTAGTCGCCTCGAGGCGTAACCGTGACGAAGCCAGGTAGCGACTAACGAACGGCTTCGTTCAGCATGCGATGGTTGGGAATGCTGCGGCGATTAAGCATCCCGTCGTCTTCAGTCTCGATAACCGTGGCCACTGGCCCGACATCTCGAACAGTCCCTTCATAACCGGCGACGCGTACTTGGTCGCCCGCCTGGAATCGCTGTCGTAGGTAATATCCGCACAGGATTCCGGACATGACATCCCGGCCGCCGAGACCAAAACTCAATCCCAATGCCACGGCAACCGCGCCGAATGCGATCAGAATCGCGTAGTTGAGCAACTCGAACTTGATCTCCAGTTGCTCGAAGGCCGCGATGAACGTCATCAGTGCCAAAATGTAGTAGCAGCCGGTGGCAAGCTGCTGGGAGTAAGTGATGCCAACTCGATCCGTGCTTGTGGCAACCAGTCCGCGAATGAATGCGGAAAGGAGCAAGCCGACCACGACCAGCACGGTGGCAACCAGCACCTTCGGAATGTACGCCATGACCCTTTCAATCGCGCCGGTGATTCCGGGCAGGTCAAGGATGTCGAACGACGCTACCATGAACACGCACATCAGCAGCCAAAACACGATGGTGCCGATGATTTGCGGAATTGTCCGTCCGACGCCTCCGTGCTTCATCGAAGCCGACAGTCCGCTGCGGTCCGCGGCGCGCTGCAGCCCAATCTTTTCAGTCAACGTGGTGACAAAGCTTGCCACGAGCCGCGCAACGATATAGCCCACGACCATCACCGCGGCGGCTGCGACTACTTTTGGCGCCAGGTCGACGACCTGGTTAATGGTGCGCTCGAAACTGGACAACACCGCGTCGGTGGATGCCTTCGCGGTACTCGACAAGGTTTGAGAAACATTTTCAACGGTCTTGGTCATTTCGTTTTGCATGATTGTCTCCTCGTTCCGGATAGCGGCCGGTGAAACTAAAAATCACGGCGCCGCACAGTGAGTTAAAGAAATGAAAAAACGCAAACGGCAGCACGCGCACCGCGAATTCCACAAGCTGCGCGACGGTCAATTGCACGTTGAGCCGCTCGTGGAAACGGCGGCGCAACTCGGGAGGCCGCTCCGGCACCCGCTGCTCACCGAGTTGATCGAAAATGCTCTGCGACATACTCATCCTCGTCCTGACAATCAAATTGCCGTCTCCGTAGCAGGGTCGACGGCCGACGATCCTAGGAACTGCTTTCTGGCGTGTCCCCGCCAAAATTGTGTTCCGGGAAGCGTTGCTGCAGATGCTCGCGAGCTCGAGCGATGCGCATCTTGCAGGCACTCACGGAAAGTTCAAACATTTCAGCCAGTTCTTCATGGCTATGCCCCTCCGCATATTTGAGAATCAATAATGCCCGATCTTCGTCGCCCAGTTGTTCCAGCATTTGGTCCACGTCCATCGTCGCGTCGGTTTGCGATTGCGGCGAGTTGTGTCGCCGCGTTTCGTCCGCCGCCTGCGTCTCGTACCGTCGTCGCCGGCCGCGTGAGCGACGCAGCATCAG
Source organism: uncultured Pirellulaceae bacterium (assembly GCA_964519825.1). Lineage (GTDB taxonomy): Bacteria > Planctomycetota > Planctomycetia > Pirellulales > Pirellulaceae > CAZFLF01. The sequence goes on from CAZFLF010000550.1 coordinate 5,212, forward strand.
GCACGTACGCAGTGCGATACCA
>CAZFLF010000551.1:0-5223 GCA_964519825.1 uncultured Pirellulaceae bacterium
AAAGTTTGGGGTTAGCAAGGGTTGAATATCTGGTAAATCGGAGGGATGTCGCCGTTTGGGCTGCGCGACGCGGCCACAGAAAAAAAATCGCGGCACTAGGTCCAACCTAGCGCCGCGATGGGGCTAACGCAATGGTCGCAATCAATTACTTTTCAAATGCCGAGTCGAAGGCTCGTCCACTCGGCGAGAAATCGAGCTTCTTCACAAACTGGCACGCCTCGCGAGCGCCGAATTCGCGGTCCATGCCCGAATCTTCCCATTCGACCGACAGCGGACCTTTGTACCCGACCAGATTCAAAGCCCGGATGATCTCTTGAAAATTCACGCCACCACGACCGGGACTTCGAAAATCCCAACCGCGTCGCGGATCGCCGAAGTTCAGGTGGCTGGCCAGGATGCCGCTGCGGCCATTCAGCGTCGTGACCGCGTCCTTGATGTGGACGTGATAAATGCGGTCCGGAAACGCGCGAATGAATTCGACCGGATCGACCCCTTGCCAATGCAAATGACTCGGATCGAAGTTAAAACCGAATTCCTCGCGATTGCCCAATGCCTCCAGAGCCCGCTCCGCTGTGTAAATATCGAATGCGATTTCGGTGGGATGGACTTCCAGGGCGAATCGCACACCACATTCTGCAAACACGTCGAGAATCGGATTGAACCGTTCCGCCAGCAGCTGAAAGCCGCGGTCGATCATCTTCGGCGGTACCGGCGGAAACGAATAGTTGAGGTGCCAAATGCTGGAGCCGGTGAAACCATTCACGACACCGACCCCAAACTTCTGCGCGGCGCGGGCGCTGTTTTTCAGCTCTTCGATCGCCCGTTGCGTCACGCCGGCCGGATTTCCATCGCCCCAAACATACGGTGGCAAGATGGCCTTGTGCCGTTCGTCAATCGAGTCCAGGATCGCCTGGCCAACCAAGTGAGCGCTGAGCGCCTGACACTGCAGGTCGTGACGTGCCAGAAGATCACGTTTCCGGGAGCAATAACTGGAGTCCGCGAGCGCTTTGTCGACTTCGAAATGGTCTCCCCAGCAGGCCAATTCGATTCCGTTGTATCCAAACTCTTTGGTCTTGCGCGCCATCTCCTCCAACGGCAAATCGGCCCATTGGCCGGTAAACAGCGTGACCAGACGACCCATAGGGCGCTCCTTTGACAGCGAAGAATTGCTTGAGTCCGCAAAGTTTCACAACTGATTCCATCGCGCCCGATGGCGTGTCCCGCATCGTAATCGCGAAAGATGCGGCTATTCTGCCGATTGCCCAACGTGGTTGCAACGGCCCGAGCTCGGAATCGCGGACAAACGAATGACCAAATCCCAATGACCAATGACCAAGGATAAAGACAGTCACTGGGCTCCCTACCTAGAGTGCGCAGTTAATCGCCGCGACACCAGGGTGATATGTGTAACGCCATCGGTGAATCACGACCCCAATCAGCGAAACTTGGAACTACTGAAATCGCTGCCACGGCTTGGTCATTGGGATTTGGTCATTTCTTAGTCTTTACAATTGCTCAATCAGGAACGCCAGCCCGACGCCAGCGAGGAGGCAGATCGACAAATAGCCGCGATCGTGGGTATGGAATTGCATTTCAGGGAGCAAATCGCTGGCGGCGATGCAAATGAAAACTCCGGCTGAGATTGCCAGTGCGACGCCAAGAATGACTGCACCGGCCGCAAAGAGTCCCAAGTAAAAGACCGCAACTCCCAAAGGAATCGCCAAAGAGAATAAACCGTTCATCAGGTGGCAAGCACCGCGCGACCAGCCAGCGGCGGACATCAAGGTTGTAATCGTCAGCGAATCAAATGGTTTATGAATGGCGATGGCGAGAAAAATCGCCGTACCGGCCCCCAGACCTTGCTTGGCCTGCGCTTCGACTGCGGCGGCCAGAGCGACGCCGTCCAAGAGACTATGCAAAGACAACCCGATCGCGGCGCCACCCCACGAGAGTTTTTCGGTCAGCAATTCCGCGCGTCGGGTCGAGGGAACATCTTCATGGGCATGGTGATGACCTTCATCAGTCTCACCACATTGATGCTCCGACGCGGTTTGCTCGAGCGGAGCCACATGCTGATGAACCGCCAGAAACCGCTGAATGAAGAACATCAGCAGGAAACCGCCAAGAACCCACAGCATGGTTTGGCTGGGGTCGCCCAGTTGTTTGAGGGCATGCGGCAACATATGGAGGAAGCCGACTCCCAGCATCATGCCGGCTACCAAACTCATCGAAAACTGCATGGTTGTGTGGGTGAGCCGAAACATCAGCGGCAGAACGCCACCCGCCAGCGACGCTAATAAGATCAACACGACGTAAACGGCGAGCAGCCAATGGGCCATGGAATCGGAGTCGGGGCAGGGGAGGGGGGGCGAAATTCCGCCGCGTTGTTGTAGCGAAATCAGTCACTGCGGCAATCCCACATCGGCGCTCGCGCAATCCCTACAACCAGTCTGATCGACAGTTGGCGCTGCACGCGTCATTACGCGCCGGGTGTGACGTAGATTTGTTGCAAGCAGTGTCATCGTCGTTGGTCGGCGAAATTTTTTGGGTGGCGCGCCCATTAAGGGCGTGGAACTCCTCCCACGCCCTTTGCGTTGCTTAGGGACGTGCCACACCAAGGGCAACTTAGTGCGCGCAAAGGAATCGGAGACTCCCTTCGTGTCGTCGCTCAACGTTCATGTGCTGACTTCCGTCGACGACGTCCTCGGCATCGCGGACTCGTGGAACAATTTGTGGGACCGCAGTCAAACGACTCTGCCAACCTCGCGCGCTGAATTTCTTGGTCTATGGCTGAAGCGATTCGCGCCACGTCAGGAGTTCCGGGCGGTGGTTGTTCAGGACGCAACTCAGTTGGTTGCGGCCTTGCCAATCGTGGGACAACGCTGGGCGAAAGTCATCAACGCCGGTACCGTCCCACGCAACGACTGGCTTGCAGCTGGGAACCTGCTGGTAGACGAAAACGCCGATGTCTCGCAGGCCTTGCGACTGATAGCAGAAACGCTGAACAAGCTTTCGTCGACTATCTATCGCTTTACGCTGATCCCGAGCCACGAATCGAGTTGGCGGAAATTCCAGGAGGCATTGCAGGGGGCCGAGTTGCGGATCGAAAGCCGTCCGTCGCACGAAGTGTCGCTGATCCCGATCTCATCGGACTGGGAAACGTATCAACGTTCCTGGTCGAAAAACCACCGCAAGAACGTCGCGCGCACGCGGCGCCGGTTGGAAGAGCAGGGGGGACTCCAGGTGCGCCGCTCGGTGCCACGCAATATCGACGAGGCCGAACCGTTGTTGCACAAGGCCTTTCAACTCGAGGACTCAGGTTGGAAAGGAGAGGCGGCCAGTTCGATCCTCCGGACGTCGGGCATGCCGGACTTCATGACGCGGTTGGGTGAACTCCTCGCGCGGCGCCAGGAACTGGAAATCGCTTTCTTGGAACTCAACGATCAACCGCTCGCGTTTGAGATCTTGTTCAACGCGAAAGGAACATTGCATTCCTACAAGGTGGGTTACGACGAGCGATTCGATAAGGTCAATCCGGGTCAGATCCTGATGCACGAGTTGCTGCGGGACCTTTTCGAGACGCGGCGTTGCGATGCCTACGACTGCATTGGGCCAGTGTCGCCAGCGACCGAAAAATGGTGCGGCGAAAGGTACCAGATGAGCCAATGGACTGTCGCGCCGCGGCGTCCGCTGAGCCGTGCCGTGTTGTTCGCCTATCAGCATTTGCGGCGCCCCGCTAAACAGCCGCTCGAACTCTGCGACGCATCAGACCCCTCCAGTGGGGATCCAGGGACACAACCATCAGCCGACGAACACCTCATGGTGACTCGTTAGAGGAAGAGAATAACCGATGCTCGTACAACGACTCTCAGCCATCGACGAAGCGATCCCCTTCCGAGCGCGCTGGAATCAACTCGCGGACGGAATCCCGTTTCGATGCTGGGAGTGGCTGGCCACCTGGTGGCGGTACTTTCATGATCGTGGCGACCTGTACCTGCTACGAGTGACGAATCCTTCTGGCGAAGTGGTGGGGATCGCGCCCTGGTGGATCGAACAGAACCCACTGTCGGGGCGAGTTGTCCAGTTTCTCGGGTCCGGTGAAGTTTGTTCGGATTACCTGGGAGTGTTGACAGAACCGGCCTGCCGCGCTGAAGTGCTTGACGCGTTGGCCACGTGGCTCGTTGACGCGAATCAACCGGGAACCACCGATGGTTGGGACATGTTGCAGTTCGACGGCATCGATTCCGCTGACGCGCCGATGCTTGAATTCATCACAGATTTGGAACGGCGCAGCTGCACTGTGCATCGCCAGCCGGGAGTGAATTGTTGGCGGATTCCGCTGCCATCCTCCTGGGACAAATACTTGGAACTACTTCCCAAGCCGCAGCGTAAACGGATGCGTCAGGCCCAGCAGTCGCTAGGGGACGCGGGGAAATTCCAAACAACCTGTGCGGTCGATGCGAGAAACTGGGACTACACCTGGAACAAGTTTGTCGAATTGCATCAGCGGCGACGAACGAGCCTCGGGCAGTCCGGCTGCTTCGGCGACGGAGCCTTCGGTGCATTTCTGTGCGAGGCAGTGGAAGCGTTCTTGAGACAAGGACAGTTGCGACTGGTGCTGGTCGAACGCGATCAGCAAGCGATGGGCACGCTCTTGATGTTCACGGGTGGACAAATGAGCTACGCCTATCAAATGGGAATCAACCCCGAATTCTTGGCGGATAGCCCGGGATGGCTAGTGGTTTGTGCGTCGCTCCGCGCGGGAATCGACCGGCACGAGTCGGCGCTCGATTTATTGCGCGGTGACGAACCATACAAAGGTCGCATGGGGGGCGTTTCGCGAAACATGCTTCGGGTGCGCGTCGTGCCAGCGCAACTCGGAGCACAATTGCGCCACACCGCGTGGTTGACGGGCTCCGCACTTAAGCACTGGATCAAGACCGGCCTTCACGCCGCGGGGATTGCTTCGATTGGTCCACCGTCAAGTTGCCCAACACCGTCGTGACTCGGACGATCTTAGACCATCATTGCACCGGCGACTCTTCGACAATGACAACCTTGCCGCCGATCTTACCTGGATTCAGCTCATTCCCGCCCCCGACAGCCATACCCGAACTGGCATCGGAACCTTTCGAACGGAAGGGGAGGGCAGGGGAGGGGGGAGAGCGGGAAGTCGCTAGTGGATTGCCGCCCAAGCCGCGCAGTACGCGGTATCAGACGCTC
>CAZFLF010000552.1:0-5216 GCA_964519825.1 uncultured Pirellulaceae bacterium
GGCCGGCGTCGACGTCATGGCCCGCACTGGCACGCCCCTCCCCGACGCGGTCATCCAAAGTGTGAAGCGGACCCGCTGTGCATTGAAGGCCCCCATCACCACGCCGATCGGCACCGGTTTCCGCAGCATCAACGTTTTCCTGCGCCAGGAATTGGGGCTGTTCGCCTGTATCCGGCCCTGCAAGACGTACAAGGGAGTTCGGTCGTACTTCAGCCAGCTGAACATCGATATCACGATCGTCCGCGAGAACACCGAGGATTTGTACGCAGGTGTGGAATTCGAAGCGGGCAAGCCGGAAACAAGCCAGCTCATCGACTACATCAACGGTCTGCCAGTCGACAAGAAGATCAAGACCAAAGGGAATGAGACCGGCGTCTCGATCAAGCCGATCAGCGTGTCCGGGTCGGAACGGATCGTGCGCTGTGCGTTTGATTACGCCAGAAAACACGGCCGCAAGAAAGTCACGGCGGTCCATAAAGCGAACATCATGAAATTCTCGGACGGATTGTACCTCGCCACAGCCCAAAAGGTTGCCAAAGAGTATTCCGACATTCAGTTTGAGGACCGCATCGTCGACAACATGTGCATGCAGCTCGTGCAGAAGCCAGAGTTATATGACGTGCTGGTTCTGCCGAATCTCTATGGTGACATCGTCAGTGACCTGGCTGCGGGCCTGGTGGGCGGCTTGGGCGTGGCGCCCGGCGAAAACGTCGGCCCGAACGGAGCGGTGTTCGAAGCCACGCACGGCAGTGCACCCAAGTATAAGGGCTTGAACAAGGTCAACCCGACGGCGTTGATTCTCTCCGGCATGCTCATGCTGCGGCATCTCAAAGAAGAAGACGCGGCGCGGCGGCTGGAAAAGGCCGTTGCGGACGTGATCGCCGAAGGCAAATTCGTGACTTACGACCTCAAGCCGAACCGCGACGATCCCACCGCCGTGGGCACACGCGAAATGGCGGACGCAATTTGCCGGAAACTGCAAGGCAAGTAATGACAGGAAAATGACGGACAGGAAAATCCGTCTCGATTCTTATTTTCCTGTCATACATTTTCCTGTCATTCGACGTCAGCTTTGAGACTTTGCTTCGCCGTCTTCAGTTGCTCGGCGGCTGGATGTTGTTTGTAGAATGGGTCCAGGGGAAAGCAGCCTGAGATCAGGCCGTTTCGCGGGCCGGTCGTGCAGTCGCTGAATGTACGGCAGATTCGCTTACGCTGAATCGAGCGACCGGCCAGTGTGTCGGCCGGCAATTCGGGATAGGACAGCACCATGCGGCCCAGTCCCACCAGGTCGATCCAACCTGCACGGACCACTGCTTGGGCCACATGCGGCAGGAAATCTTGCAGGTAGGTATAGCCCGTGCCGACCATCGGCAGACTCGGATAAGCCGTCTGGCACTGCCGCGCCGCTTGAATCTGCCGGACGACTCCGACGAGCGGATCTTCTGGTGGCTGATACCCGTCGCTCGGTGGAAAGATCGCCGGTCTCTGAATATGTGGATTGTAATACGGGCTGCCACAGGACACGTTGATCGCCGCTACGCCGAGCGAACGCAACTCACCAATCAGCCGCAACGGATCGGTCAGATCCATCTCCAGTGGATTGTTCTCATCGACACCGAATCCGTACTGGTAGGGGAGGAGTTTGTGGAAATCCATCGGTACGCCGACATCTCGGCTGGTCCGATACGGTGGCACATCGAAGACACTCATCCGGACCACAACGGTTAAATCGGGTATCTCGTCGCGTACTCGCCGCACGATTGTCTGCAGGAGCCGCGTGCGTCCCGCGAAGTCGCCACCAAACTTTCCCGGACGCGATCGCGCGCTGAGAAACTCGTGCAGGAGATATCCGTGACAAGCTTTTATGTCGACAAACTGAAAGCCGACTTCGCGAGCGAGTCCCGCTGCCGTAACGAAATCGTCGATCAACCGCTCCACTTCGGCGTCCGTCAGAACCACCGCCTGGTCGAGCGGTTTGATCCCAAACTTGGCATCGAGCAGCGGATGGTGGTAGGCGATGCGAGGTTCGAGTTGTTTGGAGTTCGGACGGCAAAAGCGGCCGGAATGGGTGAGTTGCAAGCCGACGACCAGATCGTCCGCCAAGCCAAACTGTTCGCGGTGAGCGGTTCGCAATTCGTTCAGCAAAGCCGCCAGCCCTGCGCGATTGTCAGAGGTGGCTAGTGTTTGGTTGGGGTTCGCGCGGCCGTCGGGACGCACGGCGGCGGCTTCACCTCCCCAAATCAGCTTCGCGCCGCTTCGTCCGAAGTTTCGCCAACGTCGCAGAGTCAGCTCGGAAGGCGAGCCATCGTGGTTCGCGTCCCAGCCTTCCATGGGATGGATACACCAACGATTCCCCACGGTATGCGGTCCGATCGTCAGCGGTCGCGCCAGCGGCGAGCCTTGCGAGGCGGTCAAGATGTGCTCTTCAATCGGGAGATCGAGATTCAGTTCCCGCAACCGGTCGCGGAACGCGGCGACGGTCTTGAATTGGCTGATCTTGGGGAACGTTTCGCTCATGAATCCGACTGCACCGGTTGGAGTTGGCTGTGAGCGAGGAAAAACTTGGCAGGGCGCGGCGAGCTGAAGAACTGCACGGTGGCCAGCCGCTTCACCCCGAGGCCGCTGAGCGCAACGATCTTGCCCAACCCATGCACCGGGTGCTTAACGACCATTCCTTCGCGAAAGTTGTCGGTCCGAGACGGATCAACCGGGGCATTGCTGGCTCCGCCCAGCATCTGCGCGGCGGTCATGATGGGAGCAGCGATCGACGGGGGTGGCGCTGTTCGACCCACCGGCTCGCGCACTTCGTGCACGGTTTCGGCGTGGTCCTTCCATTCTGCGTCTGGATCGTATTCACCGTCCTGAGCCGAGTCAGGGCCCGTTCGATACAGCACGGTCGTCGGTTTGTAGAGCTCCATCTCTTCGCGCGGCAGCTCCATCAGAAACTCGCTGGCGATCCGCATTTTTAACGAGCCTTGAATGATGCGATAGGCGGAATAACTGATCTGCAATTCCTCTTCGGCGCGTGTGACGCCGACGAAGAGCAGTCGCCGCTCTTCTTCGACTCCTTCACTCGTTTCCAGGCTTCGTTCATGCGGCAGCAGACCCTGCTCGGCACCGATGATGAACACGACGGGAAACTCCAGCCCTTTCGCCGCATGCAGTGTCATCAGCGACACTTTGTCGTTGTTCGACTCCCAGTCGTCGGTATCAGCGACGAGCGCGACTTGTTCCAAGAACTCTTCCAGTTGGTTATCGCCGGGGTGCTGCATGTCGAAGTCAGTGGCCGCGGAAACGAGTTCACGGATATTCGCCAGCCGCTCCTGATCCTCTTCGTCTTCGGTGCCCTGGAGCCACTCGACATACTTCGATTCACGCAGCACAGCTTCCAGCACTTCATGGAGTGGCTGGGCCGCCGTGAGGCTGAGTCGGTCGTAAATCGCGACAAAGGCCGCGATGTGCGCAGCCGCGCGTTTCGTGATGGTTTCAATCAGCCCGGCCGCACGAGCCGCCTCGAGCAATGAGGTGTTGTATTGGTTGGCATGCTGAGCCAGCCGCTCGACCGTGGTTTTGCCAATCTGTCGCGGCGGTGTGTTGATGATGCGGCGGAAGGCGGCGTCATTGCGTGGATTGTTGATCAGTTGCAAGTAGCCAACAACGTCCCTGATTTCCTTGCGTTGATAGAACTCCAACCCTTTCACGATTTGGTAGGGAACTCCGGCGGATCGCAGCGATTGCTCAAACGACCGCGACAGCCAGTTAGCGCGGTAGAAAATCGCAAAGTCGCGCGGTCGCCGTCGACCGCGACGCAATTGGTCAGCGATCGACTCCGCGATGTGATCCGCCTCGTCACGATTCGATGGATAGACCACCAGCCTCACCGGCTGGCCCTCCGGGTTGTCGGTAAAGAGTTCCTTGTGTTTGCGGCGAACATTGTTGGCGATCAGTTGGTCCGCGACACGGAGGATGCGCTTCGTGCTGCGGTAGTTCTGCTCTAGTCGCACGACGCGAACCTGCGGATAGTCCTGCTCGAATTCGAGAATGTTGTTCAAGTTTGCACCGCGCCAGCCGTAAATTGACTGGTCCGGATCGCCGGTGACCGCGAGATTGGGAAAATCCTGCGACAGCGCCCGCACGATGGTGTATTGAGCGAAATTCGTGTCTTGGTATTCGTCGACCAGGATGTAGCAATAGCGTTCGTCGAGCGTCCGCCGCAATTCCGGATTATCGCGAAGCATCGACGCGACATGCAGCAGCAGATCGTCGAAGTCGACGGCATTCGCGCGGATCAAACGCTTCTGATACAGCGGATAGACCTTCTCGACGATCACTCCCAGCGTCTTACCCGGTTTGGCGACATACACTTCGGGCCCGATCAATTCGTTCTTCGCGTGGCTGATCTCATGCGCGACTCGGTCGGGCGTGGTATGAGTGAGCTCGACGTTGGCCTCTGCGATTGCTTCCTGCAACAGACCGCGTGCGTCACTGACGTCGAAGATCGAAAAATTCTCGGATAATCCAATCAACGGTGCGTGGATGCGGAGCAGGCGCGAACAAAACCGATGAAACGTTCCCATCCACACCGGCTGCCCCGGCGCGAGCAACTCCAACCGCGATCGCATCTCGTCGGCCGCTTTATTCGTGAAGGTCAATGCGAGGATCTGCCGTGCCGGGACCCCCTGCGACAGCAGATGCGCGATGCGGTGCGTGACCACCCGCGTCTTGCCGCTGCCCGGCCCTGCCAGAATCAGCAGTGGGCCCTCGACATGCGTGGCCGCCAGGCGTTGCGACTCGGTTAAAGTTTCCAGAATTGGTACGATCGAGTCCGTGAGCACGCAGGCAATCCTTAGCAAAGGGAGCGGAGCAATTGAGTCCAGCGGTCACATTATAGAACCACGACGTCGTGGCCTGCAGGCCCTAACCTGCTAGCAGCGACGAACAATTTTTCCGTGGTGCGTGTAGGCAGGAGCCGCAATAAGAATATACTTGTCGCCCACTTGCCGGACCCGCGCGCGTGCGCGGGTCGAAGGAGCGAGACGACGAGTTGAACCTCCGGGAGGGACCCCCCATGAGTACACGTATTCCATTGAGCCGTGCGGAAGAGGACGCCCGCAACATGCAGGAACGATTGGAGCTGAGCGCGGCGGAAATCGGTTTGACGGTGCGCACGACGAACTGTCTGGAAGAACGCGGTATCTTTACCGTACGCGATCTAT
>CAZFLF010000553.1:0-5208 GCA_964519825.1 uncultured Pirellulaceae bacterium
AAGGCTTCCTATTACGACGACGCCCGCGAGTTCGCGCGAATCGTCTCGTCGTGCCAAATCAGCGGCCAGTGCGACTACGTCGTCGCCACGGGTGGCGGGCCAGGAATCATGGAAGCGGCCAATCGCGGCGCGCACGACGTTGCGGCGAAATCGGTGGGCCTGAACATCACGCTCGCCGAGGAGCAGATTCCCAACCCGTACATCACGCCGGAACTGTGCTTTCAATTCCATTATTTCGCGCTCCGCAAGATGCACTTCGTGCTGCGCGCGAAAGCGCTGGTCGTCTTTCCCGGCGGCTTCGGAACGCTTGATGAATTGTTCGAGGTATTGACGCTGCGGCAGACCAAACGCATGCAGGCGATCCCCGTGATTCTGTTCGGTCGCGACTATTGGAACCGCGTGATCGATTTCCAGTTCCTCGCCGACGAGGGAGTCATTGCCGACGAACATTTGCAGTTGGTGGAATACGCCGAGACGCCACAACAAGCCTGGGAAATCATTTGCCAGTTTCACAAAGTTCGCACCGGTGGATAGAGCTTGGCGAAGCTGTTTGCAAGGCAGAGAACCACACCTATGTTGAAACGCATCGGCTTGGTAATCATCGTCGCGGCGATCCTCACGGGTCTGTTGCTGTATAGCCAGACGCGCCACGAACCATTGAGCGTGTCGGGTTTCATTGAAGCGGACGAGATTCGGCTTGGCTCACGCGTGGGTGGGCGCGTGAAGGAAGTCGTGACGAGCGAAGGGGCGGAGGTTCAACCCGGCCAGGTCTTGGTGCGATTCGAAGAGTTTGACCTCGACGAACAGCAAGCTCAGGCCCTCGCCGAACTGCAAGCTCGACAGGCCGAGTTGAAGCGGCTCGAAGCCGGTTTCCGCAGCGAAGAGATCGGGCAGGCCGCCGCGCGTGTCGAACGGTTGAATCAGAGAGTCAAGGCGCTCGAAGACGGCGCTCGACCCGAGGAACGGGGCGCTGCCAAGGCCCGGCAGCAATTCGCGAAGGCCCAACTCGATCTGGCTCAAGCGACCTACAACCGAAATCTCGCGTTGTTGGAGCGGGACAAGGGAGCCGTAACGCGCGAAGCGGTCGACCGAGCGACCGAAGAACTCAAGTCGGCGCAGGCCAACAAAGAAGTTCGAGATCAGGAACTGATGCTGCTCGAGAAGGGAACCCGCCTCGAAGACGTCGCCGCGGCCAAGGCCGAAATGGCCGAAGCGGAACAAGCGTGGCTGCTGACCAAGAACGGATCGCGTCGAGAAGATATTGAACAAGCCAAGGCGGCAGTCGCCGCAGCCGAAGCCGCGCTGTCGATCCTCCAAGCTCATTGCGAGGAGTTGGAGGTGAAGTCTCCGGTGGCCGGTTTTGTGGAAGCCATCGACTTGCGGGCCGGGGATTTGGTGGCCGCGGGGGCACCGGTTCTGTCGGTCATTGACACCAGCCAACTGTGGGTGCGGGCGTACGTGCCGGAAAAATATCTTGGATTGCGCAAGGGACAGTCTCTGCGCGTCACCGTCGACAGTTTTCCAGGGACTCCGTTTGACGGCGAGATTACGTACATCTCGCGGCAAGCCGAATTCACTCCCAGCAATGTGCAAACACCCGAAGAGCGCTCCAAGCAAGTCTTTCGGATCAAAGTCATGTTGCGCGCCGGCGATAAACTGCGCCCCGGCATGGCCGCCGATATCTGGTTGGGGAGTTGAGCATGGATTCCGTCCGACCGATTGCGATCGATGTACGCTCACTCTCGCGCCGCTTCGGCGAACTGGTGGCAGTAAACAGGGTGAGCTTCACCGTCGCCAAGGGAAGCATCTTTGGGCTGCTGGGGCCCAATGGAAGTGGCAAGTCAACCATTATCCGCATGTTGTGCGGAGTGCTTCTCCCGTCCGGCGGGGATGCAACGGTGCTGGGCCACGATGTGCGTCTCGAGGCCGAGGAAATCAAGCGGCGTATTGGTTATATGTCGCAAAAATTCAGCCTCTATGCCGATCTAACGGTGCGAGAGAATCTGGACTTCTGCGGCCGAATCTATGGTCTGGACCGACGGCGAATACAAGATCGCAGCGCGGCGGTACTCGAACTAACCGGTCTGGGCGATCGGGTGCAACAGTCGGCCGGCACTTTATCGGGCGGTTGGAAGCAGCGGCTGGCGTTGGCGTGCTCGTTGATTCACGAGCCCGAGCTGATTTTTCTGGACGAACCGACCGCGGGGATCGATCCCGTCGCGCGGCGACAACTGTGGGATCTGCTGTTCGAGCTGGCCGGACGCGGCGTGACCTTGTTCGTCACCACGCACTACATGGATGAAGCCGAACGCTGTTCCGAAGTGGGTTATATCTATCAGTCGCGGCTGCTGACCCTCGGCCGCCCGGAAGATTTGAAGAGTTTGCCGGACGTTACACCCGCGGGATCTAAACGTTGGGAGTTGTCCACACCCCAGCTAACCCAACGGCTGGCAAAGTTGCGGAATAATCCGAGTATCGTCGACGCAACACTATTCGGTGAGACAATCCACCTACTCGCGGACGCCAAGCTCTCGCCGGAACAACTGATCGAGCAAGCTGGCGCGGATGTCGCGACGAGTTCGATTCGCGAAATCGCCCCCTCGCTCGAAGATGTCTTCGTCACACTCACCAAGGCGGCGGACGAAGGTCGCGTGACTGCGGCATCGACTCTTGTGCCACGACCGGAACCCAATAGTGACCGGGGTGGCGCTGGTCCTGTGGCAACGTCGCGTGCCCCGACCAAATTGCGACCGGCGAAATCGCCAGCGCGGCTCATGCACGGCTGCTGGGCGATGTTGATCAAAGAATTCTTCCACATCCGGCGGCAACGGTCGACGATCTTCTTCATGCTGGTCGTGCCCGTGATGCAAACGCTGATCTTTGGCTACGCGCTCGATACCCAGATCGAACACATTCCGACCGTGGTGTTTGACTCCGACGGACGGCAACGCGCCCGTGAGCTGATCGATGCATTCGTCAACACAAGGCAGTTCGACGTCGTCGAATATGTTCAAGATGACGAATCGTTCCGCCGATCGCTGACCTCTGGCCGAGCCAAGGTGGGCATTCGCGTGCCACCGAATTACACGGAGAGTTTATTGCGCGGTGAACAGACGCCAGTGCAAGTGTTGATCGACGGCAGCGACTCGCAGGTGGCCACGACTGCGTTACATTCGGCGAGCTTGCTGGGGCTGAATCTATCGCTCAAGCTGGCGCGCGCCAAAGGCGAAGCCTTGCAGATTGCTCCGGCGCGCGATGCGGCCGGTCGCGCGGCCGTCCCCATCGATATGCGGCCGCGGCTGCTGTTCAATCCGGATCTCGAAAGCGCCTACTTTTTCGTCCCCGGACTGGTCGGCATCATCCTGCAACTCGTCACCCTATTTCTCACGTCGTTCTCGGTCGTGCGCGAACGCGAACTGGGAACGCTGGAACAGCTGTTCGTTACGCCGGTCGGGCGCGGCGGAATCTTACTCGGCAAGCTGCTTCCGTACGCCATTGTCGGCGCCATCGAAATGCTGATTGTGCTCGCGGTCATGACGTTTGTATTCCGCGTGCCGATCCACGGCAACCTGTGGTTGTTGCTCGGCCTGTCGATGTTCTTCATCGTTTGCGCTTTAGGACTGGGTTTGCTGGTCTCGACGCTGGCCACAACTCAGGTCGAAGCGGTGCAGTTCGCTTTCGTGATCATGTTGCCGTCCGTTTTGTTGTCGGGGTTCATGTTTCCTCGCGAGCAAATGCCGCTGCCGATCTACCTGGTCACCTTTGCCATCCCGGCCACGTACTTCATTCAGATTCTGCGCGGCGTAGTATTGCGCGGAGCTGATTTTTGGGATCTGACGCCGTCGGTCACGGGATTGACCATCTGTTGCATTGTCATTCTCGTCCTCAGCCTGGCTCGTTTCCGCAAGCATTTGGCGTAAGTTGCGGTGTTTCATGCTAAAATCTTGCACTGGCGGCCAAGAAGGCCAAAGTCGTTTTTAGGAGATGCCCATGTCGCAAATGACTGTGGACTTACCGGAATCTGTAAGCGAAGCCGAGGCGAAGTTGCAATTAGCAGCCCGGCTGTTCGAGATCGGCCGTCTATCTTGCGGTCAGGCCGCCGAACTGGCGGGCTTTTCCAAACGCACGTTTATCGAACTGCTAGGCAAACTCGGCGTCCCGGTAATCAACTATCCGGCGGACGAACTGACGGAAGATCTGCGACATGCCTGATCCCGCTACCGTTTCAAACAGCAGCTGCCTGATTGCAATGGAGACGATCGGCCAACTGGACTTGTTGGAACGACTCTACGGAATAGTTACTATCCCGCCCGCGGTCGCGCAAGAGTGCCGATCGACATTGCCTGGTTGGTTGCAGGTCCACCCCGTTCAAAATCAGGCTATGGTTCAAACACTGCGGATGAATCTGGGGCCAGGAGAATCCGAAACGATTGCCCTCGCCGGTGAACTGGCGGTGGCCAGAGTGATCCTCGATGATAAGAAGGCTCGTCGAGCTGCGCGACAACTCGGTTTGCCCGTGACGGGACTTCTTGCGGTGTTGCTGCAAGGAAAACAGCGAGGCTTTGTGCCCAGCGTTCGCGAAGTCATCGCCGAATTAACAGCCGCCCATTTTCACCTTTCCGATGCCTTGGTTGAGGAAGCGATGCGCCAAGCCGGAGAATGATGGAGATCACGTCCACTTGCCTCGGCACAGGCGAGACGTTCGTGCGACGAAAGCTTCTCGCAAGCGGAATGTTGGCTCCTTTAGAATGGTGGCGGAAGGAGTCATGTCATGGACCTGCCCGATCGCACGTCACCGCCCAAATGGTCAGCCGAGATTCGGCAGCTCTTCGGTCGCTTGACCGTCGTGGTCTTATGTCTGGCATTGGCCAGCCAAGGTGTCGTGGGACAGGCCCTGGCGGCTGTCGTGTTCGCCGCTTGGTTGGCATTCACGGAAATCAAACGCCATTCGAACAATTGTGCCGACTCTCCGTTGCGACGGTTGGTGAAACGGTCGGCAGGATACCTGCGATATTCCAATGGTCAACCGATTCAGTTTGAGATCAAACACATTCTGTATTGTTTCGCCGTTCTGGGCGCATCGCTGGGTTTGGCCGGAGCGGCGGCTGGCATCTTCCTAGCTGCAATTGTTTTGGGGATGTGGATCACGGTCTTCAAGGAAATACGCGACCACCGAACGCGACGGCTCGGTCATGTCGCCAGCGATTC
>CAZFLF010000554.1:0-5206 GCA_964519825.1 uncultured Pirellulaceae bacterium
GTCGTCATGACGATTTTCCATGCGAAATACCGGCGGCTAGCGCCTTGCCGCTCACAAATCCAGCACCAAAGTAAGTGGCATTGGGCGCTGCCAGGCGATCCAGGGCTGGATTTCCGCAAGGGAAGTTAGGTCTTCTCTTGTCGAGACATGAATTGAATCCCTTAATGACCACTCAGTAGTACTATTGGAGAAACTTAATGCGATTACATCAGGCAGCAACATTGCTTCCTCTGTTCGCGCTGCTTGGCATCATGGCACTGCTTTCAAGTTCCGCCGCCGCCCAACAGAACAAGGGAGTCCAGTTCCAGGAGGGTGGTAGGAAGTGACGCCGGCCACCGCGTGGCGTTGAGGTAACTCACCGGTCCCCACTCTGTCCCGACCGCGTGCGACCCAACTAACCGCCGAAACGACACCACAATGAAAACCACACGCATACCGAATCTGTTCGCCGCCGCGCTCGTTTGCGCGCTGGTTTTTACCACAACCATCTATGCAGCCGACGCGCTCCCGTCGTGGAATGACGGCAAGGCCAAGCAGTCGATCGTGGAATTCGTCGCGAAAGTCACGACGGCGGGCTCGCCGGACTTCGTCCCGCCCGCTGAGCGCATCGCCACCTTCGACAACGACGGCACGCTCTGGTCCGAGCAGCCGTTGTATTTCCAATTTGTATTCGCCATTGACCGCGTGAAGGCGCTCGCGCCGCAGCATCCGGAGTGGAAGGAGAAAGAGCCGTTCAAGTTCCTCCTTGCCGGCGACCTCAAGGGCGCTCTGGTGGGGGGCGAACACGCACTACTGGAAATCGTCGCTGGCACGCACTCGGAACTTACCACCGAGGAGTTCGCGCGCGTTGTCAAAGACTGGCTCGCCACGGCGAAGCATCCCAACACTGGCCGGCTCTACACGGAGATGGCTTACCAGCCGATGCTCGAACTGCTCGCATATCTGCGCGCGAACGGCTTCAAGACATTCATCGTCTCCGGCGGCGGCATCGAGTTCATGCGCGTCTTTGCGGAGAAGGTCTATGGCATCCCGCCCGAGCAAGTCATCGGCAGCAGCGGCAAGTTGAAGTTCGAGCTTCGCGCCGGTAAACCGGTGCTCGTGAAGCTGCCCGCGATCGACTTTATCGACGACAAAGCCGACAAGCCCGTCGCCATCCAGAAGTTCATCGGCCGCCGCCCCATCGCCGCGTTCGGCAATTCCGACGGCGATCTGCAAATGCTGCAATGGACCGCCGTCGGTCCGGGAACTCGCTTCTGCCTCTACGTCCACCACACCGACGCCGAACGCGAATTTGCCTATGACCGCCAGTCCAGCATCGGCCGCTTCGACCAAGGACTCGACGAAGCGCAGGCCAATGGCTGGACGGTCGTGAGCATGAAGGACGACTGGAAGACCATCTTTCCACCCCAAGACTGATTTTACTTTCGACTCGACAACAACGAAGCCCGACTCGATGCAAAAAGGAACAAACAAGATGAAGAAACGAGTACTTGCCTTCGGCCCCTGTATCGCTTTGGCCATCGGCATTTGTGCCGGCTGGTTCGTGGCGACTTACAAGTTGGACTCGACAGCGTTGGGGCAGACTCGGCCGCCGGACAACCTTGATCGCACGGTCCTGCCGATCCCCGAACCGAAGCTCGCGCCCGTCACGGAACTCGATGCCCGCAAGGCGAAGGCTCCGCCGCGGTTTGAGGTGAAGGCTTCGGCCGGTGCGCCGAACGTGGTGATCGTCCTGATCGACGACATCGGCTTCGGACATTCCAGCGCCTTTGGCGGCCCCATCCACATGCCCACGCTGGAGAAGTTGGCGGCGATGGGATTGAAGTACAACCGCTTCCATACCACTGCGCTTTGCAGCCCCACCCGCATGGCGCTGCTCACCGGCCGCAATCACCACGTGAACAACACCGGGGCTATCATGGAAGTGGCCACGGCGTTCCCCGGCAACACGGGTGTACGCCCCAAAAGCGTGACGCCGCTGGCCGAAATCCTCCGCCTGAACGGCTACAGTACCGCAGCCTTCGGCAAGTACCACGAGACACCACCGTGGGAAGTCTCCATGGCCGGTCCCTTCGATCGCTGGCCAACACGTTCCGGCTTCGACAAGTTCTATGGATTCATCGGAGGTGAGACCAATCAGTGGGCACCGGCCGTTTTCGATGGGACGGTTCGCGTCGAGGTGCCGCGCACGCCGGGCTATCACTTCACCACGGATATGACGAACCAGGCGATCAACTGGGTGAGCGCGCAACAGGCGCTCACGCCCGACAAGCCCTTTTATATGTACTTCGCCACTGGCGCCACGCACGCTCCGCATCACGCGCCCAAGGAGTGGATCCAAAAGTACAAGGGGCAGTTCACAGGCGGCTGGGACAAGCTGCGTGAGGAGACGTTCTCGCGCCAGAAGAAGCTGGGTGTCATCCCCGCCGACACCAAGTTGACCGCACGGCCCAAGGAGATTCCGGCATGGGAAGGGATGAACGCTAATCAGAAGCGACTCTTCGAACGCCAAATGGAAACCTTCGCTGGCTTTGCCGAACACACCGATCATGAAGTGGGACGGCTCGTCGCGCAGCTGGAAACGATCGGCGAACTGGACAACACGATCTTCTACTACATCGTGGGGGACAACGGCTCCAGCGCCGAAGGTGGGCCCGAAGGCACCTACAACGAGCTGATGGCGCTGAGCGGGATTGTGGGCAAGGCTGACCAGATGATGGACCACATCGAAGACTGGGGAGGCCCCACGACCTTCCCGCACTTCGCGATCGGCTGGGCCTGGGCGGGCAACACGCCGTTCCAGTGGACCAAGCAAGTGGCCAGCCACTTCGGCGGCACTCGTAACGGCATGGTGCTGCACTGGCCCAACGGGATCAAAGCCAAGGGGGAGATCCGCTCGCAGTTTAGTCATGTGATCGACGTCGCGCCGACAGTGCTCGAAGCGGTGAAACTGCCGGAGCCCAAGATGGTGAATGGCATCGCGCAGCGGCCCATGGACGGCGTCTCGATGCTCTACACCGTTGACGATGCCAAGGCCAAGGACCGCCATACCACGCAGTATTTCGAAATGTTTGGCAACCGCGGTATCTACAAGGATGGCTGGGTGGCCTGCACGCGCCACTCGATCCCGTGGTTGATGGAAGCGAAACCAACCCCTCTGACCGAAGACGTGTGGGAGTTGTACAACGTCAACGAGGACTTCAGCCAAGCCAACAACCTTGCCGCCAAAGAACCCGCCAAGCTCAAGGAGATGCAGGAGGTCTTCACGCAGGAAGCGATCAAGAACAACGTGCTGCCAATCGATGATCGACGCGCCGAGCGCTTCAACCCGGCCCTTGCCGGACGGCCTGACCTGATGGGCGGGCGCAAGTCGCTCACCGTCTACGAAGGCATGACCGGCATGACGGAAAACGCCTTCATCAACGTGAAGAGCAGGCACCACACCATTACCGCTGAGATCGAGGTGAAGGACGCGAAGGCCGACGGCGTGATCATTTCCCAGGCCGGCTACTTCGGTGGCTGGGTCCTGTACATGAAGGACGGCAAGGTGCATCACGAATACAACTGGTTCGCTCTGGAACGTACCAACGTTGCCGCACCTTCCGCGCTCGCGCCCGGCAAGCACGCCATTGGGTACGAGTTCATCCCCGATGAAGCCAAGCCGGGGACAGGCGGCAAGTCCATCATCACCATCGATGGAAAGAAGGTCGCAGAAGGACACATCCCCAAGACCCAAGCCTACCTCTTCTCCGCGGATGAAGGTGCGGATGTGGGTGTGGACGGCGAGACCAACGTGTCGCCGGACTACAAGGAGGGGGACAACAACTTCACCGGCAAGATCCACAAAGTGACGGTCGACCTCAAGTAGCAACGCCGTAACGGATGCAGATAAAGTGAACAATCCAAGCAACCACAGAAAGGACAGAGCAATGAAGTCCACCAGCACAAAAAACCTCATGGCCGTCGCATTCGCTTGCGCGACGGCACTGTTTATGTCGTCCTCGTTTACGGCAGGCCGCGTTTCGGGCCAGGAGACCGATCAGCCGTCCGCCGATGATGCAGCCATTCGCAAAACCGTGGAAGCGTACGTGCAGGCGTTTGGTAAGCACGACGCCAAGGCGCTGGCCGACCTCTGGTCGCCCGAGGCCGTGTACACGAACCGTCTCACCGGCGAACAGGTCGTCGGCCGTGCGGCAATTGCCGAACAATTCACGGCACTGTTCAAGGAGCAGCCGGAACTGAAGCTCGACGTGAGTCTGGAGTCCATCCAGTTGCTTTCACCGAACGTGGCGGTCGAGCATGGGACGGCCAAGTTGTTGGCGCCCAAAGGGGAGCCCGAGGAAGTGAAGTACACAGCCGTCTACGTCAAGCGCGACGGAAAATGGCTGCTTGACAGGGTGACCGATGGTGATGAGGCGGAAGCGCCATCGCACTACGAGCAGCTCAAGGTGTTGGAGTGGATGGTCGGCACTTGGGTCGATGAGGATGAAGATGCCCGTATTGAAACCGAGTGCAAATGGACGAAGAACCGCAACTTCCTCACACGGTCATTCTCAATTGCCGTCGGAGATCGCATCGACATGGCGGGAATGCAAATCGTCGGCTGGGACCCGGCCGCCAAGACGATCCGCTCGTGGACGTTCGATTCCGACGGCGGCTTTGCCGAGGCGACCTGGACTTACAAGAACGACCGCTGGTTCGTTCACAATAAGGGAGTGCTGTCCGACGGGCGGAGAGCTTCTGCGGTCAATGTGATTAAGCCGATGGATGCCAACTCGTTCACCTGGCAGACGGTCGAGCGGACGGCGGGGGGCGAGTTACTCCCCAACATCGACGAAGTGCAGATCGTCCGCAAATAGAAGGTCTGGCCAACTCAACACACACGCCATCAAAACTCAAATTCCAATAAGGTGAAATCATGAAACGCATAGCAACACTTCTGATGGTCGCCGGTGTGATTGTCTCTTTATCGGGGCACGAACTGTTCGCCCGTGGTGGGGGTCGCGGTGGCGGCGGCGGCGCACGCGGTGGTGGCGGTGGCGGTATGTCGCGCGGTGGTGGTGGCGGTGGCGGTATGTCGCGTCCATCGCCATCGGTTGGCCGCTCCCCCTCGATGGGTGGCGGCGGAGCGCGGCCGAGTCCCGGTGTAAGCCGGCCGTCAACCGGCGCACGTCCCGGCACCGGCGTAGCAACGCGGCCAGCAACC
>CAZFLF010000555.1:0-5205 GCA_964519825.1 uncultured Pirellulaceae bacterium
ACCTCTGACCTCTGACCTCTGACCTCTGACCTCTGACCTCTGACCTCTGACCTCTGCTCTCTCGTATAATGTCGTCAGTTGACGCTGAGAACAAGCCTCTGTCCCCGATCAGGCATGCGCACCTTCGCTCCGCTGAAATTCGACCAGCTCGAAATCGGTTCACCGTTTGTCCAAGCGGCCCTCTCGGGTTATAGCGATTGGCCCATGCGCGTACTGGCCAGGCGACTTGGTGCATCGTATACGTTGTGCGAGGTGATGCTCGACCAGTTCCTTGTGGCGCTCAAGCCCGAGCGAGCCAAGAATCGCCACTTCCTCCATATCACCGACGAGGAGCATCCGGTTGGCGGCCAACTCATGGGAGCCGAGCCGGAACAGTTCGGGGCGGGCGCGGCCCGGCTGGTCGAAGCGGGCTTTGACGTCATCGACATCAATTTTGGCTGTCCCGTCCGCAAAGTGCTCGGGCGCTGTCGCGGCGGATTTCATTTGAGCCAGCCGGAAGTGGCGATCGAAATCCTGCGCCGCACTCGTGAAATTGTCCCCAGTCAAATTCCGGTCACGGTAAAAATGCGGCGCGGGATCGACGATAGCCCGGAGAGCCGCGATAAGTTCTTCCGTATTCTCGACGCAGCGTTCTCCATTGGAATCGCGGCCGTGACGGTGCACGGGCGGACCGTCGAGCAACGTTACATTGGGCCAAGCAACTGGGAGTTTCTCGCCCAGGTGAAGCGGTACGCCGGTCCACGAATCATCCTCGGCAGCGGCGATCTCTTCTCCGCGGCGGACTGCGTGAACATGCTGCGGCAGACCGGCATCGACGGCGTGAGCGTGGCTCGCGGCGCGATCGGCAACCCTTGGATTTTCCAACATGCACAAGCGTTGGCCGCCGGCCTAGTCCAGCCCGCCGCTCCTTCGTTGTACGAACAGCGCGAAGTCATGCGCGAACATTACTGTTTGGCGGAACAGATTTACGATCCGAAACGTTGCGGCACGTTGATGCGAAAGTTCGGGATCAAGTACGCGACGATGCACCCGCGATACGAAGAAGTTCGCGAAATGTTCACTAAGGTGCGGAGTCGCGAAGATTGGGAGTCGGTGCTCTCTCGCTGGTATTCCGACGACCTTCCCGGCTGCTTTCCCGACCCGGCGATCCACCGCGTGAATGGCAATTGCGACGAGGACGCGGAACAAGCAGCCTAATCTGACAACTTCTTCCCCGTCGTGTCCGGGGCGAACAGGATCACGATCATTCCAATGGCGTACACCAGGCTCATGATGCCGCCCGCCTGGCGATAGTCCTCGTGGAAATGCGCCGTCAGCCAGCCGGTGCCCAGCACTCCCAATGCTGACAAGATTCGCCCCGTGTTAA
Organism: uncultured Pirellulaceae bacterium; assembly: GCA_964519825.1. Taxonomy (GTDB): domain Bacteria; phylum Planctomycetota; class Planctomycetia; order Pirellulales; family Pirellulaceae; genus CAZFLF01. The sequence continues at coordinate 1,367 of CAZFLF010000555.1, forward strand.
ATGAGATCCCAACTCCAGTGGAACGGGCTTTAGTCGGGAAGAGTTCCGGCAGGTACAACGGCAGCCAACCAAAAAAGACCGTCGACACAGCGCCGACCAAAAACACCGCCCACGGAAACGACGGCATCGTCGGATGCATGAACAGATAAATCGCTTCACTCAGCAGGAATGACGCCAAACTAATGAAGAAGTAGGTCTTGCGGCGTCCGCACAAACTGGCGAGCCATCCGCCGCAGAGGCTGCCCAAAGCGCCTCCCGAAGCTCGTACCAAAGCGGTGAACGCCTTGGCTCCGGCATCGCTCGCCCCGCTGACCGACTCGGTCCACCGGATCAGCCACTGCGTGACTCCCCAGCCCCCTAGCGTCGGAATTGTGCCGAGCGCGATCCCGATCAAGGTCAACTTCAACAGCGGCATCCGAAACAGGCTCGGCGCGCCAAGGGCTTTCTTGTCTTGTGGTGATTGGTTTCGCGCGGCCAGCCATTGCGGGGACTCGGGCACGCAGGCCAGCACCCACACACCGAGCAAGGCAGGCACGGCGGCCACGACAAATACCCACCGCCACTCGCCATTCCGCACCGGCCACCAATAGGCAATGGCGCTCATCAACATGATGCCAAAATTGGCGGAGGCTCCCAGCCACCCCGCTAGCGCGGACCGCGAGACATCGGACCAGGCTTCTGAAGCCAGCGAGACACCCGTTGGCCACATCCCTCCCATTCCCATCCCCGAGAGGAATCTCAACACCAACAACTGCTCTGGAGTGGTCACAAAATAACCAGCGCCCGCGAACAAGGAATAAAAGAGGATGCTGGCGCCCATTGCATGCACTCGTCCGATCCGGTCGCCAAGCCAGCCGAAGACAAAGCCGCCAAATGCGGCGCCGAACAAGAAGATGCTGCTGTAGCGGGCAAACCAGCGCGGGTTGTGCCGCTTGAGCTCGGTCTTGAGCTGGTCGTCGCCGAGCGGAGTCTGCAACAGTTGTCCGCCAGTTGCTCCGCCGAGCAAGTTCTTCCAGACCAACCCGCCATTCGGCTGTAAGTATCCGTTGATAAAAAACTCGTGCGTGGCCGCCCCCGAAGCCAATTGCATCGTCGTCATCTGGATGCCGGCGAATAACCAACCGAAAAACGCACCGGCCAGAACGAGCCTTCGACTGGAAGCGGCGAGTCCGTGTGAGGCTGGATTGTCCGCTGGCATGTAGAGATTCCTACTTCAATAGTGAAAACTGCCGCGCGGCTTCGTACGCCACGATTGCAACGGAATTGGCAAGATTCAAGCTCCGTACCTGTTCCCGAATCGGTATGCGCAGCGCGAAATCGCCGGCTTGTTCGAGAATGGATGGTGGCAGTCCTTGTGTTTCCTTCCCAAATACCAGCACGTCTCCTCGCCGGAAATCCGCGGCGGTGTACTCACGGGCGGCCGATTTGGACAGGAACCATCGTCGCGTGGCCGGCAGTCGATCATCCAACATGCTCCAATCGTCCACCACTTCCCATTCCAAATGCTCCCAGTAATCCAGACCCGCACGCCGAAGCTGCTTCTGGTCAACGCGGAAGCCCAGGGGCCGGACCAGCCATAGTTTGGCAGCCAGCGCCACACAGGTCCGGCCGATGTTCCCGGTGTTCTGCGGAATCTCCGGCTGGTGAAGAACGACGTGCAGTTGCGGTTCGTATTTCACTACGTGACTCGTCGTGGCCGCGTCTCTCCGAGACGCGCGGCCCCAGCAAGCAGTCGCAGCATACATCGCAAGTAGAATCTGGACGACACAAACCTTAGCTGCTGCATTCCCCGGCAACCATCCAATTACGGATTCTCCGCCGCAACAAACATAGCCGAAACCGGCACAGAAAGTCCCGGGAGTAAAACCGACGTCGCCGCAGACTCCCCGCGAAACTCGCCATGCACCCGGTACGTTGCGTTCTCAAGCACGAGTACGGTTATCGATCGCGTTTGGGGATCGACGATCCAGTACTCGGCAATGCCGGCGGCAGCATATTCAGACCGTTTCGTTTCCAAATCCCGCCGGCGATTGACTTCCCCCTCGCCGACCACTTCCACAACAAGATCTGCACCATCGGGGTATTCTTGGTTGCCTTGCAGCCGTTCACGCCGCAAATAGATCAGGTCCGGCTCGCGGTACTTCGCGGGCCACAACCGGACGGGGATGGGAGCAAAAAAAACTCGACCACCTTGGTGAAGTGCGATGTAGGCCTTCATGATCGAGTGGATGTACTCGACGAGCAATTGATGAAAGATCGTTGGCATCGGAAGCACCTCCACACAGCCGTCTGTGAACTCGATCATGTGGTTGCTTCCAAGCTCCAAATAGTCTGCCTCCGACCAACTTCCTTGAGGCGGGTACAGTAGGGCGATTTCCCAGGCCGGTCCACCCGGCGGAGAAGCAGCGATTGTAAAACTCGGATCGTATCCCGCTGGACTGTCCATGGTTCGTCCTGTCTTCACTGTTACGCAACTGCCTACCTACACAGCGCAAATCAAACGACAACTCTAACGCACGCGGTTTACGCTTTCAAACCGCGAAAATCGTGCGCGATGAAGTTTTCATTCTTCTGCCCTCGATTTTCCTGTCGTCAGTCTTGTTGTCAGCTCATCCAGCGCCCGATACGATGCGAACGGTTGTTCGATCCTCGATTCTGCAGCAGTCGTCACACACTATGTCTTCCACTTCCCGTTCCGATTCCTACTCGCACGCGCTGAAATTCGCGGAACAGCAAGTCGCCGCGCTCATTGATCGTCGCCCCGATTTCTTTCCCATTTACACCGTCCAGGGAAAATGGTTTCACGGCGGTGAATTATGGACCGATTGGACTGGCGGTTTCCTGGCCGGCATGATGTGGCAGTTCCATCGACGCACCGGCGATGCGAGCTGGCGACAACGAGCCGAGCATTATTCGCGGCTGCTCGAACATCGCCAGCATGATCGCAACGTCCATGACCTTGGATTCATTTTCCTGAGCACCTACCTGCCATGGTTCGAGTTGACCGGCGACCAGCGTCTGCACAGCGTGTTGGTCCAGGCCGGCCGCACGCTAGCGCTGCGGTTTAAGGAGCGCGGCCAGTATCTGTGCAGCTTCATCGGCCCTGAATCGCTATTCATCGACATTATGATGAACGTGCCAATCATCTTTTACGCGGCGCGGGAAACAGGGGATCAGGAACTGAGGCGAATCGCGACTGCCCATTGCCTCACGACACGAGACAAGATCGTTCGTGCCGACGGATCGACTGCACATGAAGGAGTCTTCGACACGGATCGTGGCGAATTCCTGCGGCAGACGACGCATCAAGGATTACGCGGTGACAGTTGCTGGGCTCGCGGACTCGCCTGGTCGTTATACGGTTACAGCAAGTGTTACGGACTCACCGGCAACGACGAGTTTCTCGCGGTGTCAGAACGGAACGCGGATTACTGGCTGTCACATCTACCGCCTGACAAGGTTTCGTACTGGGACTTCGATGCCGATTTGTCGCAGCCGCCCCCCTGGGGCGCGCAGAAGGAAACTTCGGCCACGGCCATCGCCGCCAGCGGGCTGCTCGACCTAGCGCGCCAGACAAAATCACCCGATCGCGCGATTTGCTACCGCGATTCGGCGCTGGCCATGCTCGATGCGATGATCCAACCGGAATACCTGGCGATCGACACGCCCGGCTGGGAAGGAATTTTGAAGCACGGCGTCTATCACACCAAGAAGCAACTCGGCGTCGACGAGTCAGTCATGTGGGGCGAGTTCTTTTTTGTGGAGGCCCTGACGAAAGCCCTCGAGTCAGAGGTTAGAGGTTAGAGGTTAGAGGTTAGAGGTTAGAGGTTAGAGGTTAG
>CAZFLF010000556.1:0-5194 GCA_964519825.1 uncultured Pirellulaceae bacterium
GGTGAGGATGACGTCTGTGTTGGTCCCGCACCGTGACGGTTGCAATTCCGCAACCCGATTTGGCGATACCAGGTTTGAAACGATCACCTCGCCTAGTGTTTGAATTCGGGGATCGCCCGGACCATGAACTCGTCAAAGAGCGGGACCGTGAAGGCCATATCGCCATGGGCCGGACTATAGATCATCCCTTTTTTGATCAATTTGGCCCTCACCGGTCCGAGGCTGGTGATCTTGACGTCCAAAGTATCTGCGATGTCACCCGTGCGATGGGCGCCTGGTCCCAGTTCGGCCATCGCTCGCAGGAAATTCTTTTCGCTTGGTGTGAGGCGATCGAATCGCACTCGGAAAAAATTCTGGTCGAGGCGCGGAATGACACCGGCGGTGGCATTCCGTACGATTTCCAGGGTGATCGGACTGGACGGAGCCCGGTTCCACGACTGGTAGCCCCACTCTTGAACGAAGTAAGGGTATCCCTTCCTTAGACGAAAATGGTGCGGTATCCATCCGCTCTCCCCAGACGCTCGAGTTCGTTGAGCAAGACTGTCTTGCCCACCCCGCGAAGTCCCGTCAGGAGCATGCTTTTTTCTGGCTTTTTCAGCTTAACCCTCCCAAGAAGAATGCGCGCCTGCTCCAGAATCGGGTCTCGACCCACCAGCTCAGGAGGAGGGGAACCAGCACCAGGTGAAAAGGGATTCTTGATGGGGTCCACGAGTCGATTTATACCTGTTTATATCCATTTATACATGAAACAAGCAATAACTTGTTATAAATCAGCCAGCTTGAACACCTAACGTCAGAAAGCCGCCGCAATTTTGAGACTGTCTGGAACTCGGTTTCGCAACCGTTGAAATTCCGCCGCGGCAGGCTCGTCAAAATCAACAACGGGAATCTGTCGGTAGTTATCCAAATGCCGTTGCAGCCGCTGGTATGCTTCCACCTCTTGGGCTATGGATTTGGCGCGAGCGATGTAAGCCATCCATCCGCGTACTTGTTCTTCATAGCTAACGATGGTAGTCACGACTTCGTCCGGCGAGACATTCGCTAGCCGCTCGCGTAGTGCGGCCGAGCCTTCACCGCCCCATTCAAGCAGACTCATGTGGTCCGTATCGAGAACCAGCATTTGGTGACCTACTTCTTCTTGTCGGAGGACGCGCTGGGCTTTTGCGACCGTCGGTATTGCTGCCCCAACTTCATCGCCTGTTTGTAAACAAGGTCACCTTGGAAAGTTCCCGCAATCCGTTCCCACCAGGGTTTCACGGAGTTCACTGCTTCCACTTTGCTTTTCAGATGGGCCAATTCTTCTTCAAGGACCGCAACGCGTTGTTCCAGTGTTGCAGATGCCATGGCAGCTCCTTATCTATTGCTGGAATTGTTCTTTGGCTGTCACTGTTATAAACGAGGAATCAAGTCCATCGTAGCTGTTTGAGCGAGGCGTCGTGCGGTAATCGCCCTGGGATAACCTTCATTCGGTAATTGCAATTTGTGTTGGCGGGTGCGACTGCCTAAAATGCGGCTGCGACCGACGTTTGGTTACTCGACATTAAGCCGCGATTTTGTGCCAATGAGCTCTGCCGACTCTTTTCCGATCCCCACCCACACGCCTCCTAAGCCGGGCGAACCGGTTTGGGATCTGGCGCTGATGTACCCGTTCCAAGGTGGCTGGACTGTCGAGAATTACCTGGCACTAGATGGGGGATTGCTGGTCGAATACACCGACGGATTCATCAGGGTTCTGCCCATGCCAACGCTCCTGCACCAGTGGATCGTTCGGTTTCTGTTTCGCAAGCTCGATGCCTTCGTCGGCGAACGTGGGCTGGGCGAAGTCTTGCTGGCGCCCTTGCCGGTCGAGTTGGCAGCAACCAAGTATCGTGAACCGGACATCTTGTTTCTGCGACCGCAGCGGATCAAGAAGTGGAAGGGTCATCCAGTCGGAGCGGACTTAGTTATTGAAGTCGTAAGCGACGGTCAGGAGAACTGGCAGCGCGACTACATCGAAAAACGTACGGATTACGCGGCCGCCAGTATCGCCGAATACTGGATCGTAGACCCGCAGGAACGGACGATTATGGTCCTCACTCTTTCGGGCAATGAATACCGGGAGCATGGCACATTTCGGGCAGGCGTTACGGTGAGCTCGGTCCTCTTGGACGGTTTCAACTGCGAGGTGAACGACGTGTTCGCCAAATGTGACGAGGCCGAAGGACAATGAGCACCTCGTAGTGGGAGCTAAAACACGGAGATCGATACTGCGTCGGCGTAGAAGCTGGAAAAAATACAGAAAGCAATCCTTCAGGCTCCGCTCCTACCCCATCCGGAACCGTTTCGCTATCATCGGCCGCATGAGTCACGATAGGGGAAATAGTAGGGACATCGCTCCGACTGCCGATGTGCGCGTACTGGTGGTGGATAACGACAATGCCCTCGCGTTGTCGATGTCGGAGGCGTTGGAACGGGTGGGTTATCCGATTGCGGTCGCGACTTCCGGTGCCGAAGGGGTCCGCCGGATCGAACACGAAACGTTCGACGTGATCTTCACCGATTTGGTCATGAGCGACGTCGATGGCATGGAGGTGCTCGCGCGGGCGAAGAAGGCGTTGCCCGACAGCGAAGTGATCGTTGTGACCGGTCATGCCTCGGTGCCCAAGGCGGTCGAGGCAATGCAGCAGGGGGCGTTCAGCTTCCTTGAAAAACCGGTCACGCCCGATCGGTTGCGAGCGATCTGTGCCAAGGCCGCAGACTCGGTGCGACTTCGGCGACATAACACCGAACTGACACAGCGACTCGACGAGCGATTCGGTTTCGAAGGAATTATCTATGTCAGCGATCGGATGCAACAGGTGATCGAGCGCCTGAAGCGCATCGCACCGACCGACGCGACCGTGTTGATCGCAGGTGAAAGCGGTACCGGCAAGGAATTAGTCGCTCAGGCACTGCACCAAAACAGTCCGCGCAAAGCCAAGCGATTCGTGGCCCTCAACGCCCGGGCCGTTTCTGAAAACTTGGTCGAAAGCGAGCTGTTCGGGCATGTGAAGGGGGCCTACACCGACGCGGTAACCGATCGCATCGGGGCATTCGAATACGCCAACGGCGGGACACTGTTTCTCGACGAAGTCGGCGACATGCCCCTGTCGACCCAGATCAAGTTGCTTCGCGTGTTGGAAGACAGCCAGATCACGCGCGTGGGAGATAACAAGCCGATCAAAGTCAATGTGCGACTAGTCTCCGCCACGAACCGCAGCCTGGAAGAGGCGATCCAGCGGCACGAATTCCGCGAGGATTTGTACTATCGGCTGAAGGTTGTGACCGTCGCGCTCCCGCCCCTCCGCGAACGCCGCGAAGACATCGTGCCGCTGACCGATCACTTTCGGAAACAATACTCCAAGCATCACGGCAAGGCTGTGAAAAACATCACGCCGACGGTGACCCGCAAGTTTTTTGGCTACGATTGGCCCGGGAACGTGCGGCAGCTTAGAAACGTGGTTAACTCCATGGTCGTGCTCGACGTCGATGGAACGCTTGATGTCGATGATCTGCCGCCGGAGCTGACCGAGGTCGAGGAGGTGGCGCTCAGTACTGCGGGTGGACCGGTCGAATTGATCGGTAAGACGATGGACGAGATCGAGAAATGGGCGATCGCCGAAACGCTGAAGATCACCAATGGCAATCGCGAGGAGGCGGCCCGTATTCTCAACATCGGGGCGCGGACGCTGTACCGAAAACTGGACAAATATGGGTTGTAGTCATGCCCACCATTCGCCAACTTCCACCGAGTGTCATCAACAAGATCGCCGCGGGCGAAGTCATCGAGCGTCCGTCGAGCGTGGTGAAGGAGTTGCTCGAAAACGCGATTGACGCCGGCGCGACGCGAATCGACGTGTCGCTTGAACAAGGTGGCCTGGAGCTGATCCGCGTGGCCGACAATGGCTGCGGCGTCGAGCCTGAGCAATTGCCGCTGGCGGTGGCCAGCCATGCGACCAGCAAGATTCAAGATGCGGACGATTTGTTTCGCGTCCAATCGCTCGGCTTTCGCGGCGAAGCGTTGGCGTCGATCGCCGAGATCAGTCACCTGCGACTGCGCAGCCGTACATCCGCGTCGCCGGCCGGTGCGGAACTGGAAGTGAACGGCGGCGTTCGCGGCGAAATCGCGCCGTGCGGATGTCCGGTGGGGACGATTGTCGAAGTCCGCAATCTGTTCTTCAATACACCCGTGCGTCGCAAGTTCATGCGATCGACACAGACCGAACTGGGACATTCTTCCGAAGCGTTCACTCGCATTGCGCTGGCCTCTCCCGCAGTTCACCTGACGCTCCGCCATCAGGACCGGGTCGTGTATGACCTGCCGCCGACGGAAGGTTGGCGCGATCGCATCACGACCTTTTTCGGCGCGGAACTCGGCAACGAATTGATCTGGGTGGAAAGTGCGGATGAAGTCGCCAAACTCAGCGGCTATGTTGCCGCTCCGACCCAGAGCCGTGCGAATAATCGCCTGCAGTACTTATTCCTGAATGGCCGTTTCATCCGTGACCGTTCCTTGCAACATGCGCTGAGTGAGGCGTATCGCGGCCTGCTGCTGACGGGCCGGTTTCCGATCACGTTCCTGCGTTTGGAATTGCGACCCGATACGGTGGATGTCAATGTGCATCCGACGAAACTGGAAGTTCGTTTCGAGGACGCTGGCCGAATCTACAGTCAACTCCTCGGTACGCTGCGCACCAAGTTCCTGTCGACCGACCTGACCGCCAAAGTCGCCTCTCCGGCCGCCACCAGCACGGAAAGTGGAATCGATCCCGAGGCTGTCCAGCGAAATCGTCGTGAGATGGCCAGTTGGGCTCGCGGTGACACTCCGTTCGCGACCTCGCCCGCCGAGCCATTCGAGTTACAAACCGCCACCGCCGAGCCGAGCCAGGCGCGTTTTGACTTTCAACCCCAGGCGGCTTGGCGCCCCCTGTCGGCATTCCGGCCGTTCCAGGATCAGCGTGGAATCGCTCCGCTCCCCGCTGCGCACGGTGATGCAAGCTTGCCCGTCTCCATTCCGACTCCCGTTGCAGCCCACTCCGCCGAGTTGACCCCACCGCCGCCGGCATGCGGATCTTCGCGCGGCATGCAGGTCCAAAACCGCTATATCGTCACCGAGACCGACGAAGGAATGATGGTGATCGACCAGCATGCCCTCCACGAGCGCATCTTGTATGAG
>CAZFLF010000557.1:0-5186 GCA_964519825.1 uncultured Pirellulaceae bacterium
AGGCTGAGATAATACGGTGTGATGCCCACCGGGAGCATCGATCCACCTTCCAAAATCGCCTCGCGTTCGCTGCCTGAAAGCGTCAGAAAGCGTTCGAGGTGTTCCAGAGTCCGGGCTCGATGGCGCGACTGCCAGCGCCAATCGTTCCAGTCCTTGTCGGTGACAGTTGGAAAGAACTGTCGACGGAAGGACCGAGTCCTGGGATTGCCCGCGCGTCGTCGCGCGGCCCGCAGATACTGATGCCGAATGCTCGGTTGCGAGAAAGTCGGCTCGAATGACGGCGATTCATTCGCCGTTTCCGGGGAAAAACTGGGAAGGACAAAAGGTACTACACTGTTGGTTGCCAGCGATGCTGGAGGAGGTTCTTCGTCGAGGGCCAACCCGGCCAACGACTCCATTTCCACAGTGCTCATCGAGAAATCCTTTTCAGGAATCACGCGGTAAACACCCGCGTGCAAGGCGGGCGACTCGTGTCGCCGTAGTTTGGAGTATTGATATCGTCGCTGGCAAAGAAGTCAATACAAATACTTACAAGTTTTGCCAGCAGTGCTTTCGTGTCTATCCGGAGATCCCCCCGCACGAGGCCCCTATTCTGCAATCGACGGGACACCCCCCACCCACTTCCAGGTGCCCCTGTGACGAATCGCCGCAACTCCCCCCTCGATTTGTCGGTTGTCGCAAGCGGCGCGATTTTCGCCATCAATTCGCCCATCAGTCACAGTCAACTTCAGTGCCCACTTTGGGCCCGGAGCTCTCCGTGCCTAGAGTCCCCTTGAATAAGACGAAATTTTCGGCACTTAAGGTCCGCAACATTGAAACGGAATTTCTTTCAGTCCAAATTTCCCCAAAACTTTTCGAGATTTCTCAACACTCGCTACCGATATCGACCGGCTTTCACAATCCCTCCCTGCATGACCGCCAGAAATCGGCTCCGGTCTTCCAGCAACCGGATGTCTTTCGTGACGTTGCCGTCCACAACCAACACGTCGGCGAGCTTTCCGGCCTGGAGGGTGCCGAAATCGTCCCCTCGGCCCATGATTTCGGCTCCGTATTTAGTGGCGCACTTGATCGTATCGAGCGTGCTGAACCCGACGTAGTTCACGAAAAACGACAGTTCTTTCGCATAATCGCCGTGTGGGTTCCAGGCGAAGCCATAATCGCCCCCCATACCCAGCCGCCCACCGGCCTTGAGAATCCGCCGAGCGCTCTCCGCACCCCCTTCCAGTGTCTCTTGGTGGCCGTCGATGACGCGCTGACCCATTCCGAATTTGGGGCCCTGTTCGATGCTCGCCAGCTCAAAGTACAACGCGGGTACCACCGGTACGTCGCGAGCTAGAAGCAAGTCGAGGGCCTCGTCGTCCATGAATGTTCCATGCTCAAGCGAGTCGTAGCCCGCCCGGAGAGCGTTCTTAATCCCAGCCGTCGCCCGGCAATGGCCGGTAACTTTCATGTTGTGATTGTGAGCCGTGGTCACGACCGCCTCCATCTCCTCAAACGTCATGCACAGCGTGTGGTGATCGTTCGCGTCGGGGGCGGCGGCGTCACCGGTAGGATAAGTTTTGACCCACTCGACGCCGTCCTTGACCAGTTTCCGCACGGCGGCCCGCGCTTCGTCCGGTCCGTTGATCAGCAACACCAACCCCTCCATGCCGATCTTGCGGAACTCCGGGTTCCAATCCATTAGCCCGGCGACTCCGCAAATCTCTCGGCCACTCGTTGCGAATCGCGGCCCCGGAATGAGGTCGCTCTCAATCGCCTTCTTCAGCCAGAAATCGATGTTGAACAGGCTTCCGCCGCTGCGCGCCGCCGTATAACCACACTCCAGCGCCAGTTTCGCGTTACACGCCGCTAGCAGCGTGACGTATTCCACGGGGTACTTGATGTCCAAATCCTCGAGCGCCTCCACATTGAAATACGTGGGGTGAAAATGCGCCTCGACCAACCCGGGCATGATGGTCCCGCCGCGAGCGTCGATTTTCGTCGCTTCCGGTTCCACCGGCGGCGCGCCACTCGCCGGACCCGCGTACTTGATGCGGCCGTTCTCGACTACAACGGACCCGTTCGCCACTGGCGCGGACCCGGTCCCATCGACAAGCAGCCCGTTGGAAATGACCGTCGTCCCCGTCGCGAGTTTCATACACTGTCCTTTGATCGCTGCCTCGGAATAGGCTCGTTCCATGTCATGAGTCGTGTGCCTATTTTGCCGTTTCCCCAGTCAGTTGCAAATCGGAGCACACTAGACGTCCAACCCCATCACTCGTGGACTCTCCGTGGACGCACGAGTCGAAAGCCGAACCGGCGCAAAATCAGCATCGAGCCGGCAATCCAGAAGAATTGGGCGCCGTTCACCCCCCAAAAAATGCTCATCGGGTTCGCCTCGCCGAGAATTGCCTTAAATACGAACGGTTCGGCAATTGTAATTGCTATGGCAAACGCAAATGCCGCCAATAGCGCGGCGGGCATCCAGCGATAGGCCAGGCTACCAAGCAGAGTCGGCCAAGCGAGCAAGCTATTGCAGATCAGGAGTAAGCCAAAACCGACGGCCTCCTGCGAATCGACTGACACCTTCCCCACTAGTAGTTTTGCCAGCCCCAACACGATCGCAACAAACGTCGTCCAAATGATCAAGTGCTTGATTCCAAACTGCAGATCGCTCGGACCACTCGCCTCGTTTTGCTGATCGATGACTCCCATTTGCCATCCGAAGGTCAAACGCACGATCCAGAGCGGGACTTGGACAAGGATCCATTGCACGAACATCGCGATCCCGGCTGCTGCGATATTGATTGGAAATTGGCTGGCCACATACGGCAAGCCGAAGCCCACCCACCAAACCACAATCAGACAGACGATAGAACCGATCGGTCGCAAGCCTAGTCTTCCATTTCCGAGGGCGTTCCAAGTCGCAAGCAGAGTGACTTGTGAGAACGGAATCCCCACTGCGATCCCCAATGCGAAGAACAATAATAGTTCGCTATAGGGGTAAATGGATGATCCGCGCAGATGACCATCCAGGATCACGCAGATTACGCCCAACAGGCCGGCCAGAATCTGCGCGATGACAAATAGAAACAAGGCAACATTGCGCCGCCCATGAGTGAGGGTTATCGATGGCGCCATCTTGTTGGATCGCGGTGGCTTGTCACCGCTCTTGAGTACCGGTTCCCCGCGCGTCAACCATTCGGTCGTTTAACCGCACGCCTGCGGCTTGCGGTTAGACGAATTAGCGTGCTTCGAGGCCCAAGTTGGCGATGACGACTTCAGCACCGGGAGTCAGCTTACGAATCTTGGCGGCAATGGCTACCTTTTCCGATGCGTTTGCCTTGAGGGCTTTTTTCTTCAGAATGGCCATCTTCTTTTTGCGGCTCCGGCGACGCCGAATTTCACGCATGCGTTCAATTGCCACAAACAAACTCCTCAGTACATGGTCGGCAATAACAGTTTGTATCGATGCTGGCTTGTAACACGGCGGGTCGAACTCGTCAACGTGGCAGGGGAGCGGTCGGGGGGCTGGGGAGTTGCAAACTGGGATGCGCAGCTGGGCTTCGCAAGCTCAGCCAACCGCCACCCGTTCAACCCGATAACTCTCAATAGGATCACTGCCGCGGAATCGGCCCGGAAACCGGGGTGCCATAGGGAATCGGCGGCTGGCCTGGCCGGACCTGTTCCACTCGAGCGATACGCCAACCATCTGAATCGCGCCTCAACTCGAGTCGCTGCCTATCGACTCGGGTGGCATATACCCATTCCACGGTCAGACTGCAGGATGCGGACTGATTCGCGGCCGGCGGATCGAGCAATGCCCAGCCCTTCACGTCCGCGACCGACCGCCGCAAGGCGTCGCTGGCGGACGAGGCTGACTGCCCAGCAACTTCCCTGGCCAATCGTTCCCGTTCGGGTTCGGCAAAGCAGCTGAGGTAACGCTGGACATCTCCCTGGCTAAGGGATTCGAACATCCGTTGCACGCATTCTTCCGGTGATGACAGCGTAAGGCCGGACGTCGGCTCCCCCGACTTCCACCGGAAGATCGCCACCACGGCTACCAGCGTCAAGATTCCTGCGACAATGCGTTTCATCGGCGTAGCGATCCTCAGAACCCAAATCGTTTAACCGCAAGCCGCAGGCGAGCGCGTGCGGGCGCAGTCGATCGCTGTCCAACGCGCTCGCCTGCGGCTTGCGGTTAAACGATTCAGCGGCTGAAATAGACTCCCGACCCCGTTCACGGCTTTTTCGGCTCTCCATTCTTCGATTCCGCGGCGAAGATGGTCAGATCGATCGGTTGCCCTTGGTCCACAATTAACTTCGACCGCAGTCGCGGCAGGATGTCGGCCAGAGCTTCCTGGTACATCCGCCACGCAGTCAACTGGGGCGAACGCCGGTACTCCGCCAGCAATCGCTGAAAGCGATCGGCGTTGCCAGCCGCAGTTCGCACCACTAACTCGCTGATACCTTGTGTCTCGTCGATCAGTTTCTGAGCGTTGGCTTTTGCTTGGGCCGCGGTTTGATCGGCGTAGCTGTTCGCCTGATTCATCGTTTGGTCCCGTTCGCGTTGGGCCGAGACGACGGCCGCAAACGCATCGGCCACTTCGGGTGGCGGTTCGATGCTGCCTAAGTCTACGGACCGAATCGCAATCCCCAAGCCGTAACGATCGACAAGTGACTGCAAATCATCACGCACGGCAATCGCCGCCTCCGCTTTCCCTTGTGTAAGCAACTGATCGACCGGACGAGCCGCCACGACTTGCCCCAAACTGGCCTCCCCTGCCGTGGCCGTCAGCCGATCAATCACTTCTCGATGCCGCACAAATTCAGCCGGGTCGGAGATGACGTATTGGACGGTCGCTCGAACGTTGACCAGGTTGCGATCCCCCGTCAGGACTTGCGGAATCTCCGCTCCCCCCGCGTCGCCGGCGAGTTTCAATCCGCCGATGAGCACGCGCCGGACCTCGCGCGGCTTGACTCGCTCAAGGCGATCGATTCCCCATGGCAAGCCGACATGCAAACCCGGCTCGCGTACCGTCGGCAACAACCGACCGCACCGTCGCACCAGCGCCAATTCATCGGGCTGGACGACGAACACGCTCGACAACGACCAAGCGACAAGAGCTAGGAGACAGACGGCGGTGATTCGGTGAAGCGTCACGGGAGTTTTAGGTGTCAGGTGTCAGGTGTCAGGTGTCAGATCT
>CAZFLF010000558.1:0-5181 GCA_964519825.1 uncultured Pirellulaceae bacterium
CTGCGTCGCTGGTCCAGTGGATGCCGCTCGTCGCGACGTGCAGGATCGGGCCTTCTCGAGTTGCGAGCAGTTCCGGCTGGCCGCTGTGCGGCAGGACCGACGGGCCAGCCTGTTGTGCGACCCAGGTGTCGTCCGATTTCTTGAGCGTGCTCTGCCAGCGTTTGGCGTCGCTCGCGCGCCGGAACATGCACAGCAAATCGCCGTTGGTGAGTTCCGCGACGTCGAACTCCTCCGTCCAGCCGCCGCGTTGTTCGGCGGGAATCGCGGCCAACGGCCCTTTCCAGGTGCGGCCTTGATCGGACGAGACCAGCAGTGCCGGTTCCACCACCTTGCTGAATTCTTGCCGCGTCTGGCTGCCTGCCGGAGACTGCGCCAAGCCGATTAGCACGACGACCCGTCCGTCGTGCAATACGCGAATTCGTCGGGGCCAAGTCGAGTACTTCGCTGCGTCGAGCGGAACTTCAGGCTTGCCCCACGTCTGCGTGCCGTCGCTGGATCGCTGCAAAAAACCTGTCTGCGGCAAGTCCGGATCGTAGGGGAGATAGAACCCGAATACCCCGCGCAGGACGGTGCCGTCACCCAGCGCGGTCTGCGCCTCATTGGTGACCCCGTTCATGCACGACTTGAACGCATCAGCGCTGACCTGCCGCCAAGTCTTTCCTGCGTCGGTCGAGCGGAGATGGACGTTGCGCATGTCGAGCCCCGTCATGTCATAAGCGGGGTGGCCTGGCGGAGGCCATGTCAGTCGGTGCTGAACTTCTTTGGGTGCCTGTGGCCGTCCCTCGACCGGTCCGGTCGCTTGCGTGAAGCTCACCATCAGGCTGCTGTCAGGCATCGTCCAAGCACCGACCCAGCTGGTGAAGCCCGGCTTCTGTGGCGATTGAAAAATGGTGTGGCGTTGGTACTCGAGGGCGGAGAATTCGTCGGCATCAACTGTCGGAACAAGTGCGAACAGTGCGAAACCAGCCAGCACCAACCGCAACGGTGTCATCGGTCGCATGATCATCAACTTTCTTTACTGATTTAGTCATTGGGATTTCCGTTGGCACCCCGTCTGTGACGAGGCTTGGCAACGCCCTGCTCCGCCGTGATACTGTGGGAAGATTCTACCCACCTGAGGATAAAGGATCGACCGGCGCTAAGCACTCTCACTTCATCACAGAAAGGACTGCTTTCATGAGACTGACGAATCGCCTAGCGATTGAAGGGCGCTCCCGTCGTCGCCCAGGCGTACGCGCTTTGAGTTGACCAAGTTCTTCTTCTCCGAGAACTTCTTTATCTTCGAGTTATTCGGACACCCCCAACCGATCCAAGATTTGCAATGGAGAAAACAAACATGGCGAAAAAAGCAGCTAAAAAGCCACCTCACAAAGACGGTGTCTTTGCGGTTCAAAACAAACCTGCAACGCTTGGTGGTATTGAAATTCCGGGACTCGGACAGCAAACGAAATATGCTGTGCCCGCCGAAGCTGGAATTGTCGCTACTTACGTTTACGAGAGACTGAAGGGTGGAGCATCGCTCAACGATACGCTCGACGATTTGCGGGCTGATTTGAAAGCAGCAGTTGCCTTTCTGAGTGGTGTGCCAAAGGACGCAACTTTCGGTGATTTGGATTTGCTCTCAAAAGGACATTGGACACCCGCAGCGCGAAAGGTACTCGAAAAGACGTTTTTCGGTGACTCGGTCTGATCGTCAGATTCTCCATGATTCTTTTGCGGCTCGCGTAAGATTCGCACCTGCCGCCTGTGTAATCTTGTAGAGCCAACATTATGCAGGGCATTCCCGAAACTCGCGTCAGCCTGCTCATTCGGCTGCGCCAGCCTGGAAACCAGGAGGCGTGGCGCGAGCCTGTGCCGGTCCCCGAAGACGAACACCTTGAGACTTGGGTTAGTCGAGCCCTCGCTGAATATTCCAGAACGGAAGACCAGAACGCTCGCATGAAACAGCGAGAGGAAATTGCCAAGGCACGGCAGGAGCGCCGCATGCAGGAGCTGGAAACATTGGAACAGCGAGTCCAGAAACTGCGGGGTACTCTCGAAACACGCGAAAAGTTGAAGCCCGATATCCTGAAAGACCGGCTGGATTATTTGGTCCGTGAGGCGGATGGGCTGGGGAGATGGCCTTCCGGCCCCGGGCCGTTCCGCTCCTGCCGGGTTGGGATCTGCCAGCGGTTCAAGCAGTTCAGGCTTCCCTATGCCGGCGGCCGCCGAACTTGATCCCTTCCAGTGAATAGCAAGCCGCTGGATCAACCCGGCTCGCGCGCGGGATCCCTCGCGCGGACCGCCCGTTTCACCGCCGTTTTTCATTTTCCTGTCATTTATCTTCCTGTCGTCTCTTTCTCAGGCAGAACAGAAACTTTGAAAGACCGACTCCGGTTTCGTTGTCTGTTATCATTGCGAAATTCGTCTAGCCTCAGAAAATGGCAAAACTGATGATGACATCGCGCATTGCGACACGGACGGCATCTTTCACTGCAGTTTTTCTGGCGTGTGGTGGAGCAGCCTATGGACAGCCGATTTCTACGAGCAGTTCAAGCGTCGAGTGGACTGCGGCCAATTCGACCTTGATTGTACGGGCTGTGATTGACGATATCGCCGTGCATGATCCGGGTGACAGTTTTAATCGTTATCAAACGGTGTCCGTTCGCGTACTAGAAACGGTCAAAGGCCAACATTCCGATCGCCTGCAATTCGTTCATAACGGGGATCTCAGTTCCTTTCGACTATCTGAATTGCAGCAGAACAATCAGGAAGTGCTGCTATTCCTCGCTCATTGGTGGCGAAGCCGGAGATTTAACCGATCATCGGGCGGATATGCCTACACTCGCTTTCCGTACGTCGTCGAGTGTGTGGCAATCTTAACTCCACAAGATGTGCGGTTCGCTGAGACCAGTGTGCCACCGCTAACTGCCAATCTGACGAAGCTCTCCACGCCGAAACAATTGATCGACGCGATCAAGACCTATTTGAAGGATCATCGCGATCAGCAGCCTGTGCGTGGCGTTACCATCGACCTGCCCCCGCCATTGCGCGGCGGATTCTATCGGGTTGACTTCACCTTTCCAGAGGATGCCGATTTTGACCACCCGCAATCTGCTGTTGAAGAACCTATTGTTGACTTCGCCACGATCAAGGACCAGTTTGCCACGAAACCACCCGCAGAAAAGAAACTGCCATACTCGCGCAGCCGGGGGGGCTATATCGGAGTGTATGCATTGGAATTGATGGCCGCCGACTGCGACGTGATTGTTCGCGGCGTGATTGAGGACTCGTGCTATGTCGCCACTACTGAGGACCCCATCGGACCTTCGTGCGGCGTCAAGATGCGCGTGCTCGAAACGCTCAAAGGCCAAGCTCCTCAGCAAATCAATATCTATGTTGCTGATGCTCGCGATCTAGAGAACTTACGGCGCGATCAACAGGAATTGTTAATGTTTCTTCGCAATCAATTGCTATCCGGTCCCGCGGCTTCGTTTGGCTACCAGACTCGCGCGGGATTATGGGACGACTCGGTGATTGTTCTCAATCATCGCGACGCAGAAGTTCTCTTTGCCGATCTGTCATGGCATCGCAAACCGAATGAAATATTGAACAGGCTCCGCGCGGTAACCGAGCCTGAGCGCAAGGAGCAGAAGGAAGGCCGCACGGAATCAACACGATATGTAGACGGCCAGACGCGGCCCCCGGTCTTCGACGTCCATCCTCCAGCATCGATTGCGGCCAGTTCATCCATTGCCGGCAACGATTATTCCATTATCTATCTACCGGTGGACCGGGATCTGGAAGCCGACGCCCACAAATGGGCGGCAGCGGCCAACAAAGACCTGCGTTGGCTCGCGGCGAGGGGACTGATCTACTTCAAGTCCGACAAGAATGCAGCACTTCTCCAGACGCTGCTTGACGATGATGCAACTTGGAGCCGCCGCGAAATGTTGCACCTGATTTGCCCACTCTATGAAGGCAATCCGCAATTCCTTGTGCGCTGGGAAGCGTGGCACGTGCTCAACGGTTGGGGTTACGATGTTCCGAAACCTAGTTTCCGGTAACTTATTCCAAACCTGAGCAGAGCTTGACGTGATGGCACGAGCGCCAGATTTCTCGCACATTTCTCTCGTCGACGTGAGCGAATTAGTCGCCGGTGCTTCCGGCCAACGAAGTGTTGCCGAACAGCTTGGTGAGGCTTGCCGCGAGAGTGGCTTCTTCTACGTCATTGGGCACGGCGTCGACGACCGTTTGCAACGAAGGTTGCAGGAACTCAGCCGACAGTTTTTCGCCCAGAGTCTCGACGAAAAGCTGCGCATCCGCATGGCGTTGGCTGGTCGAGCCTGGCGCGGTTACTTTCGCGTGGGAGACGAGTTGACGTCCGGCAAGCCCGATCAGAAGGAAGGGTTGTACTTCGCCGCGGAGCTGGCCGCGGACGATCCACGAGTTTTGGCTGGTACTCCGCTGCACGGTCCAAATCTTTTTCCGGTCCAGCCAGACGGCTTCCGAGAAACAGTGCTGGAGTATATGGCCGCGCTGACTCGGTTGGGGCAGCGCTTGATGGCTGGCCTGGCAATGAGCCTGGATTTGGACGAGTCCTATTTCGCTGACCGCTACACTCGCGAGCCGCTGACCTTGTTTCGCATCTTCAATTATCCGCCACCACCTGATCCAACACTGTGGGGAGTCGGTGAACACACGGACTATGGCCTCCTGACGATCTTGTTGCAGGACGATGCCGGTGGACTCGAGGTGCGGTCGCGATCGAAATGGGTTTCTGCCCCGCCAGTCTCCGGCTCATTTGTCTGCAACATCGGCGATATGCTGGACCGGATGACAAAGGGACTGTTTCGTTCCACTCCACATCGCGTCCGCAATCCGGTCCCCCGCGACCGCCTTTCGTTCCCATTCTTCTTTGACCCCGGTTTTTCCACTCGGGTGGAGCCGATTAATCTTCCCGATCGCGAGGCACTGCTCGACGACCACGCAGAACGCTGGGACCGCACCAGCGTGCATGCCTTTCAAGGTACCTACGGCGACTACTTGCTCAACAAAGTTGGCAAGGTCTTCCCCGAGTTGAAGCAGACCGTGTTATGAAATGGACGAATCAGGAACACTAATCCCCGCTTATCGACGCTAAATCGAATCCGCGAATAACCGGCGCGCCACCCATTTCCGTACCCCGTACCCCGTACCCCG
>CAZFLF010000559.1:0-5164 GCA_964519825.1 uncultured Pirellulaceae bacterium
ACTGGTTTCGAGCCGGCATCACCACGAGAATGTCCACATCGCTGTCGGCGTGCGGTTGGCCATAGGCATGCGAGCCAAACAGGATGATTTTGTCCGGCTGAAACTGTTCGGCGACCTGTCGCGCGAATCGTCGAATGACGCGCAAGGGCACATTCGTCCCACGATACCACGGCGTTGCTGGCGGCGTTTGATTTGACGTCGATGTCATGCTCACGTCCCACAAAGAGTCTGACGAACGTTGGCCTCTCTTGGCCGTCCTCGTGTTGGTCGTTGGTGACGAAGAGGCGGACGGGCAAGAGTGCTCATTCAAGTCTATACTCAAATCTCGTTCACACCATCCCTGACCCCGGCCTGCTCGTTTGGCGTGATTGCCGACCGTCGGATGAAACCCACGGAGACCTTCGGCGGTCGCTTTCCTATCAAGGCCAAGAAGGACAGTCGCCTGAGGGATCGGATGTGCGAATTTCAGACTTGGCCGTTGCGAGCTTGGGAAATGGAGAACGGGTTGGCGGCAATTTCTGAAATCCGCACACCAGACCCCGCGTTCCCCCACTCATTTCGCGACGAGTTTGTTAAATGTTGAAAGCCCAAATTGGGTCACCGGCTTCACATCCACCGTAAAACTCGTCGGATTAAGTGATGCCAAGTAGAGTTCCGCATGCGAGTACGTCATTTGCCAAATCTCGACGAAGCGTTGGAGAGAGTCGGTCGGCATTCGTGCTCCAATGACGATCTCTTTCACGGCATCACGAGCGAAGGAAAATAAGCAAATGTCGGCTTGGTTCTCACGGGCTATTCGTCGGTTGGCGCTACCCGGGTCAGCGAGGATTCGCATTTCCTGCTCGTATCCCCAATCCGCGCTCTTTGTGAAAAATAAGTACTGATTTGCTTCACGCATTTCAGCTTCGTCGCAAAACTGGAACCCGTTTTTGGGGACAACGGCATGCTCGTTGGAGTAGATCACAGGCCGAAGACCGTCAATCGCTTTACCATTGGCTGGATCAAAGAAGGAGTTCGACGAATCGAATCCGATGACAAATCCACTATGGTTATTCGCGTAATGCGACGACATCAAAATGTTATCGCGGCACCTGCTGAGACTGAGTACACCAAAATACGGGCTAAGTATCTCCGAGAAGTTTAAAAGTGTGCCGTCGATCATCAAGTCGAGGATTTCGAGGCCAACATTCGCCGAGTCCGAACCGAACTTTTCAACACGCTTTGCAATGACGCTACTCCGTAGCCGCTCACGATACGACGAGAAGTTCGGCAGCGTTTCGAATGGATCATTAAGATCGCACGGCTGCGTGAACCGTATCGCCGAATTCTCAAGGACATCGATTCGTTCGGCAGGTAAGTATTTGTAAACAATCATACGGACTTCTCTCCACGGCTCGCGTGATTCAAATGGCTATGTGCGTATAACTGAAACAATGCCGCCTGCGCCCCACCTTCGAAGAAGCTGAGGGCCGAAGGCTCAAGTAACTGTCGTTCAAGGTCCAAACTACTAAGGACGCCGGTTGCTCAATGAATGTTCTACTTGAGATTTCTTGTGCCACCGACCCCACCTTCCCCAAGTGCGTCATCCTCTCGATTTGGGTCTTCCGCGATGCTCTTTGATCAAGCTGGCCAGCGATGAGCCACCAGAAAGGCCACGAAGGCCAACCCTGAGGGCGCTTGCGAGATTCGTCCAGTTCTCGCCTTGCGCATCTTCTACACAGCCGGAATTCTGTTTGGGCCAAGTACCCGTACGCGCATGGTGCAAGTCAGCCCATCCGAGAATCTTCTCCACAGTGAGTGGTGGGAGATTTGCGCGATTCTGAACGCAGCGTCGTTCTGCGAGCAGCTTCGCGAGTGAACAACCGCCAGGAAGCCCGCGCAGTCCCCGTTCAAGAGCAGCATTTAGTCCAGACCAAGTTTCACTCGGAGCATCGGTAACGACTCCGGATTTACAACGCGGCCATTTCCCCGTGTGCATGTAGTGCTGGTCGGACCACAATAGAATCTGCCCGTCAGTTAGCTGTGGCCGCATCAAATGGTGTTGCACTTGGCGTTCCGCCGCGAGCAATTGCGCGAGAGACGATCCCTTTGGAAGTCCCCTCTGACCCTTTGTCAGCGCACCGTTGATTCCTTGCCAACTTTCGTCCTGAGCATCGGGAATTGGTCCAGAGTTGCTTTTTGGCCATTCTCCCGTGCGATTGTAGTGCGAATCAGCCCACTCGACGATTTTCTCCTTCGTCAATTGTGGGAGAGCATCACGATTTCGTGCCCCACGCTCCTGTTCAAGCAGCTTCGCTAGGGACGAACCGGCCGGAAGACCGCGCTGTCCCTCACGAAACGCCCGAGAAATGCCCGTCCACGTTTCATCGGGAGCGTCAACAACTGGACCCGCCCCGGTATTTGGCCATTCACCTGTTCGGTCGTGATGTCTATCCGCCCAAATTAAGATTTGCTCTTTGGTTAGTGGCGGAAGTCTTGAAGTATTCCTGACGCCGCGTTGCTCGCAGAGCAACTGTGCCAATGAGGAACCACCTGGAAGACCGCGATTACCACACCGAAGTGCTCGGTCAATCCCTCGCCACGTGTCACGGGTAGTTTGGTTAGCGATTCCAGAATTCACCGTCGGCCACTGCCCCGAGGACTGATAATGTGCATCCGCCAATGCTAGGACCGACTTGGCATCCAAGGTTGGTGCGTCAGCAATATTCTTTACTCCGCGTTCCGCGGCGAGTAGCAGAGCCAGCGAGGAACCGCCCGGCACACCGCGACCGCCTTTCCTGAGAGCGTTGTCGATGCCGGTCCATGTTTCTCCGGGGGCATTGATCACCGGCCCAGATTTGCATTGCGGCCACTGGCCCGCGCGTTCGTAGTACCCATCGGCCCATTTAAGAATCTGAGTTGCGGTAAGTGGTTGAAGATCCCTCTGATTCCTGACTGCTCGTTCCTCGGCGAGTAATCGAGCTAGCGAAGAGCCACCTGGAAGCCCTCGAAGACCTTTTAGAAGAGCCATTTGGATGCCCTTCCATGTTTCGCCGGTAGCATCAAAGATCGGACCTGACGCTCCTTTGGGCCACTCACCCGTGCGATCAAGGTGTGCGTCGGCCCATGCCAATATCTGTTCCTTCGTCAGTCGGGACAGAGCCAAGTGATTTCGGACGCCACGTTCCTCAGCCAGAAGTTGAGCCAATGAAGAACCGCCTGCAAGGCTACGTTGTCCTTGGCGAATGGATGCATCAATGTTTCTCCATGCTTCACCTGGAACATCGTCAAGCGAACCCGATTCGCGAGTCGGCCATTTTCCGGAGCGTTTCTTGTGCATATCGGCCCACGTGAGGATTTGCTCTTCGTTTAGCGCTGGGAGTTCTCCCTGATTCCGCACACCGCGACGTTCGTTGAGCAATTGCGCGAGCGACGAATCACCTGGAAGTCCACGAAAACCGATCCTTAAAGCTTGGTCAATGTTATTCCATGTTTCGTCCGGTGCCTCATCGATGGATCGGCGAACAACTCGTGGCCACTGTCCCGTGCGCGCGTGATGCCCGTCTGCCCATGCCAGAATCTGCTCAATGGTCAACAGTGGCTTGTCGGTCGTCTGTTCGACCGTTCGCACGTAGAACGCCTGCTCGAAGTCATGCAGAAGCAAGCGGGGAACATCCAGATGAATGTTGTCTGGAAGATTGATTCGGCCGCCGGATTTCGACCGCCTCCCCAACGACAGACGCAGTTGGTCCAGTTCGTCCGCCAGTCGTCGGTCGTGTGCTCGCAACGCTTTGAGTACCTGCCAGACTGGCTTGAAGGCCGATTTCGAGAGGACGTGGTCGGCGTCTTCGGCCTCGTCAATGAAGACCGGAATCACGATGGTGCCGATCCGCTTCCCTTCGGCTTTGCGGATCACTAGTCAGACGGCCTGAATGATGTCAACCATCGACCGCTTGGGGTCAATGAACGCCACGCCATCGAGCACCGGAACATCGACCCCTTCGCCCAGGCAGGCACAGTTGGAGAGGATGCCGCGCGTGTCCTCCGGCAGGTTTTCTAATCCTTTCAGCATCGTGGCTCGTTGGCCCGCGGGCGTGTGCCCTGAGATGTGTTTCGTCCAAAGTTTTCCCGAGGGCCTAGCCGCCCGCGTCAGGTGGGGGATCACGCCCGGCAAGGAATCTCGCAGTGTGGCATCGACGAACCGTGCGGCCTTTGCCACCGACGAGTGGAACGTGATGATCTTCCGCAGGTCGTATTTCTTCATCGCCTTGGCCAAGCCGATCTGTGCGGCCAGCGTCCGGGCGTCCGTTCTGAGGCCCTCGGCCGTGCGGACCCAGCGAGCTTCGTTGGCCCACGCTTTGGCTTCGCGGTCGGTGACCCCGATCACGACGACCTGATAATCGGTCAGCAACGGCGGGTCCGCACTGATGGCTTCGTGGAACGTGAGGACGTGGAACTCGGGGCCGAAGACGTGTGTGTCGTCCATCGACACGAGTTCGAATTCAAGTTCCGCCGCGCGCCTCTTGACGTGCTCCTTGAAGTAGCGCGGTGTGGCCGTCATGAACAGCCGCTTACGAGCTTTGATCTTCTTTCCATCCAGGACAGTCGCGAACAAGCCCTCTGCGTGTCCGGCCAGACGGTGGGCTTCATCGCAGATCGCCAGATCGAACGGTTTCGTTTTGCCGGCCTGAGCGGCCGCGATGCGGTCGGACGACTGGTACGTGGCAAACACGACGGCCGGGCGCTTTCGACGCTGGCCAAGGAAGTACCGAATCTCCTTAGGATCGGTCGTGACCTTCACTCCGAGATCGGCCGTCGATTGAATCGCAGCGTCGGCCTTGCTATGCGAAACCGACTCGTCAGAACAGACGACGAGAGTGTCGAAGTCCTCCGCGGAGTGACGGCCCCACTCGGACAGGTTTTGCTGCACCAACGAAAGCGATGGGATAAGTACCAGCGTGAGAGAACTCTGCAACCGCTCGGCAATCCACAGTGCCGTGAGTGTCTTACCGGTCCCACAGGCCATGATGAGACGGCCTCGGTCATGGTCTCGAAATCCGTTGACCACGGCCTCAATCCCAGTGGCTTGATGGGGGCGCGCATTCCACCGAGGCAGCCGCGCGGCCGTTTCTCCAATCTGAACCGGCCACTGAACTTCTTCCGTCAGGAAATGACCACGCAGGAC
>CAZFLF010000560.1:0-5136 GCA_964519825.1 uncultured Pirellulaceae bacterium
GTTTCTTCAAGGACCGGCAGAAGAACCAGCGCTCACGCCATGTGCTGACCTACTTCCTGAACCACGACCTGCTCGTCGGCACGCCCGAGGTGCCCGATCCGCGAGACGATGCAAATCCGCTGCGCGAGAAGCAGCCGGGCATCATGACGCTCGGCCTGCACGTGACGCCCCGGCCACAGGAGGGCTTCGTGCACTTCCTGCCCTGCGGCATCCGCGCCAACGAGAAGATGCTGCGTGCAGTGCTGGCGCCGGACCAGACGACGCTTGTCGACATCGAGCTGCGCCGCATCGTGCACGAAGGGGTCTTCCGCATGTCGCCCGCCACCGAGGACCGCGGCTCCTTCAAGAAGGACCCGCCCGGTCCGGCGCTTGGAACGCTGACTTGAGCGTGAACTCGACGCTCGTGAAGAGGTTGAAGAACTCGACTGTCTCCTCGGTGTCAGAAGCCAAACATCTGGAAGAATAGAGTCTTCCCGCGTCGTTCAAGGTACCCGGTATGCTTTGGCCATGTCGCCGTACGCCGCTGCCAGTTCCCCCAAGAACTGAATGATCATGGCTTCTATTATTTTGTTCGGTTCATGGTATCCGCGTAATTGCAACATGTCTCGCCGCAGCGACTGGGCCGCTGCCGCGTTGTTGCGCAAACACTGGAATACATTCTGTCGATTTGGCAGGCGACGGTAGACATCATTGAGCCTGTTGTTAACGTCGTCTTCGTCGGCAAATCTTGGGTGACGGGACACCGATCCAAACTGACACACGAGATCGTCGATGAGAGCGAGGCCGTCCAGATACGCGTCGCAATCGCCGCGGTCCTGGGCAACATCGGCAAAATCCGACGTGGAAAGATGTTGAAAACGGGCGTACGGAATCATGGAAGTAACCGCTTCAAGAGTATCGTTTTGGCGCTTGTGCAGTTGCGGCGCTTCAAGTCGTTGATATCCGCATCGCCTGAGTCCTGCTTGTTGGCGACTTTTGTTCCGACGTCGACTTGGAAGTCCGGCGAAATGTCGTCGAGCATCAAGATCTCAAATTCTCCGTCAGATAGATCCGATACCAATCCTTCTTTGGAACCCATAGCCGCTGAACCGCGCGTTGTGTCCAACCGACTTCCCAGGCTTGTGATTTCGACGCGATAGACGACTGGATGAAAGAAGTCGAGTTCAGCTTTGTCGCATACCGTCTTCAAATCAGTCTGATCGTTGAGAGAGAGATGTGTTTGCGCCATGACTCCTTTGCGCAGGTCTATTCGGTGTTGGGTCACGTATTTGTCGTAGTTGTCTTTGGACTTCCAAGGGTGGAAAAAGTCCTGATAGATCAACAGGGGATTGGACGACTTGGGGTTCGGGTATTCGATGGGGTACCACTTCTTGGCGACCCAAAGATAATGCACGCGGTTAAAGAAGTAATGGTTCAGGCACCAGGATAGAAACGAATTGGTACCGAAATAGTATTCCACGCGACACCCCGTTTTTAAGATCACTGCCCAACGTCGCTAAGCCGAACGAAACGGCCGCCCGAGGGGAGATTAATCGCATCAACAGCATACCCGTGGTCCGTTCCAGGACCCAGCAATACCTCTTCTTTCAGAAGTTCATTCGGCCGTTGCCATGTCCTCGAGCGGCACTCGCGATGCAATAACCTGCGGCAATGCGGCACGCAATTCCCGGATTCCTTCCTCCGTCACTTGAGTTTCCCAAAGCACCACGGTTTCCAAGCTATTCAGTGAGTACAAGTGTTTAAGTCCGGCGTCGCTGATCTTCGTGTGCCGAAGACCTAGCCATTGGAGTCTCGATAGTAGATAGATATCTTTCAGGCCAGCATCGCCGACCTGCGTCCCATCGAGGTCCAACGTCCTGAGTTGCGGGCAGACCGAGATATGCGCTATGGCGCTGTCGTTCACGTCTGTGTAAAAGAGATAAAGTGAATGCATTTCCTTTAGCAGCGAAAGATGCTTCAGCTCGGTCTCGCCCACGTGCATGTTGACTAAGTCCACACGGACAATTCGTGACGCGAATTTCGGACAGAAATAGACAAAGCAACCTCCTGCAATGGGCTCTTTCGTAACTCGACCTCCCACACTGCTGAGTTGCTCATCGACGTCCTTGTTTACGTGGTAGTCGCGGATCGGGACTCCAACCATGTAGATTCCCACCGCTGACACGGTGAACGCCAGAAACATCATCCGAAGACTGAATCGGAACGCTCGACGCCAACGCAAGACAGACATAATCTACCTCCGTAATTACGTCATCCGTTACCCGTCTCGTGCCACTCGTCACTTTCTCAATCCCTGACGAAGCGACGAACTTGCGGGCAGCGTTGCAGAAGATACAGCGCATCGGTTTCAGCGCGCGTGTAAGACGCCCAACTTGTTTAATAATTCTTTCTCGATAATGCATTTACGCGACATTTGCAGCCTATACACATGCCGGACAATTTGGCGCCGCACAAACAACTAGCGACCCACACGCAACCGCTCAGATCGGCAGCGACCAGATCAAATTGTCGGTCTTGGCGCAGGCATTGTGCGAAACGTCTGCTCGACGACGAAAAACTCCCAGGTATCTCCCTCGGGGCGAACTCCAAAAACCGTCTTCAGGAACTCGCGACTCGATCGCCCTGGTGCATTAGCCTGTTCCACGTCGGCCAAGGTTTTTTCGACGTCGGGAGGATAAAACTGCACGACGAGTCGGCCGGTGTGTTCAATTCCCGCGCGAGTCAGCAACGTCCGGTCAAATTGTTGGAGTGCCCCGCCTTTCCAGGTCATGTAGAGTCGCTTCTCGGATTTGGGCAGTCCGGTTCTGTTATCCGGTTTCGACTTTGCCAGATTGAATGCGTAATCAATCTCCGGTTTGCCGCCCAGCGCTGCAACTTCGATACGGAACGAATCGAGCTGCTGAGCATACGCGTTGACGCTGGCCGAAGTGAATTGCATTTCCCAGCGTTCGTAACGCGGGATGGTGTACACGCCGTCACCTGGGGGGCCCGGGAGACGGTTGTCGCCCGGGCCATTTTGTCCCCCGCTCGTGCCATAAAATCCAGGACCTCGAACCATGAGCGCGTCGCTGATGGCGATATCGCCTACCTCTGCGATCACGTCGGTCGCTGCGGCCTCCGCAAAAACCAGGGCCGATGCGGGCTCGACCTGGTCGAACAGCTCACTGCCGGCAGGTTCGTCCAGCATTGGCCGAGCCGGGTCGCCTGGTCCCTTTTCGTCGCGACTAACCCCCGGGGGATTTTCGCCGCGCCCGTTTCCCTCATTCTTCACAGTCAACAAATACGTCGTAATCGTCGGACGCTGATACCGGATGGAATTGCCCCACCACACCAAAAGCAGCGAAACCGTTACCGTTCCGCAAATGACTAGAAAGGCAATCAACCAACTCGCGACCTGTTCATATCGCGAGATCTTCAGCACGGGCGCCGCAGCTGACAATTGCAAACCGCTCGTGCCTGGCTTGAGATGAGTGGACATTGATCGGACTCCGATGATGACTGGCTGCACATGAGTTCACAGACACGTGTTTGCCGAGCGCGGTCGGTTGCAAGAACCATAATCGATAACATTTCACTTCCACACGCCAGGCATTTCGCCGCTTGTGGATCGAAATGGCGCTTTGCTACCGATGACGCAACGACGGCGATGCACGACCATTCACGATGACGCGATGAGTCCGGCGACTGCGGTACCGTTGTCGGAGATGGCGATTGGACGGCCCACAGGGCTCATCTCTTCGCGTTTCGGATCCATGCCCAGCAGGTGGGCCAGCGTGGCGAAGTAGTCGGGCACGGTGACGGGGTTGTTCGTGACCTTGGCGCCTTCAGGATCGGTTGCGCCGTAGGCCTGACCCGCGCGAACTTGAGCCAGCACCAATCCAACAGGGATTACCGCTGCGCCAATTGCTATTGCACCAAAAAATCTAGCGAAACGTTTCATTGCTACTCTCCATTTGTGAAAACACTAACATCTCTCCATCACCTGGAGTGTTACGTCTCAGGTCTTGCAATTGGCATACCACGGTGTCAGCACCCAAGCTCAAGATGATCTCCTGGCCGTACAGTCTTTCTGACGCTGACGAAGAAGTTCTAGCCACCTCGAATTAGGTCGGCCGTTCGCCAAATCCATGCGTCTGCACTCCCCGCGCTGACCGCTGCTTGCACGGACAACTTCGAGGGAACTGTGGTCGCGGACGCTATGCAAGAGTCCGAGGCGCCGGAACGGGAGCGAAGCCGATCGTAATCTGCGCCACGCCCTTTCCCAAAAATCCTGGACGTGCTCTGCGCGCCTTCATTGTCAATTGCGTAGCCGCTTTTATTTTGTCCCTGCGTCGCCATCGATCATTTCGTCATGGACGATTGGCGAGCAGTCGGGCCGCTTAAAGAACTTCTCGGGGAACCAATGGCGGTCGGCGGCGCGGACTTCACTCGTGACTTGATGGTATCGGCCATTTGGCTTGATCTTTGTGCCAGCGGGGTGTCCGATGGGGTTATCCATGCGTTCAGGAATCATCTGGAATACGAAGACGTGTCTCACCTCGTCGCGGCACCTCCCAAGAGCCCCCGAAAAATACCTGCGGCGATCCGGCGACGGTATAGTCTCCGCACGTTATTCGCGATTAGTTTCGCGCTGGCCATGGCGTTTATTGTCATGACCTTCATCCGTGATTTTGATCGACCTAACAGGGCGGCGGCGTCCCCTATTTTTATGATCTTTGGCGCAGCGGGAGTACTTCTCTTTGCCGCCGTGGGGCATGCGGTGGGGTCGAGAATCGGAGCTGCGGTCGCAACAGGTATTGCCACAGTCGGGTGGCTGGCACTCCTCCTACTGGCCGTCCTGTGGGGCGACCCGCTCGTGGCGCAATTGCCATTACACATCGTGGCAATTGTCGGCACGATTCTCGGCATCACTGCAGTGCTTGTCTCGAACAAAAATACTCCCGATGAGGACTCGCCGCAGTCAATCCAGCGACTGATGTCGGTAAAAAAGAATCTCGAAACGAATTCCTCACGGGATGGCCAGCGAAACACAGGACCCTGACACGGGTGGCGCTCTTCCTGTGATTCGTACGGAGTACGGAGTACGGAGTACGGGGTACGGGGTACGGGGTACGGGGTACGGGGTACGGGGTACGG
>CAZFLF010000561.1:0-5130 GCA_964519825.1 uncultured Pirellulaceae bacterium
ATTCCGGACGGTTCTGGTGGCGTTTTCGGAATCGTTAACCAGTCCGGCACGATCGGTGTTGCCGTGTGGATCGGCTTCATCGTAGTTACCCTGGGTTTAATCAGGCCGATCGTGAATCGCCGCCGGCCGTCGCCCAAGCGCGTCGCGCTGCCGAGTGAACCAGCAGCAGTGCCTTGACTGCGTGCGATTCCCATTCGAGTGGCTACTTCACTCCGGCGCCACTGGGGTTGGGCGCCACTGGGGTTGGGGACACCGATTCAAATAGGGTCAGTACCTGGTCGACGGCAATATCCTCGAGCACGTCAGTGCCGCCGCCGATCCAGCGAACCTCGATGCGATCCACGCGCTTGCGGGGCCCGAGGCCAAAGTGGAGGCGCCCGCCCCAGTAGCTCTGATAGCCGCGGCCGCTATGGACCTCGTCGACCAGGACCAAGTCGCCCACAACGAGGCGCACCTGGGCACCCACACCGTCACGGTTCGTTGTCGTTCCACGGAGTCGAACCTGCAGCCAGTGGTGGTCGGCACTTCGATCTTGCAGCTGGTTTTTCAGAATGCTGGCCCGCTCGCGGGAATTCAGCACGATGACGTCCAAGTCGCCATCGTTGTCCAGGTCGTCGATAGCTGCTCCGCGGCTGCTGAGTCGCAACCGCGGACCGTTTCCACATCGATCCGAGATATTGATAAACCGGCCCTCTCCCGTCTCGGCCAGTTGGTTTTTGAGCACCACATCCGGCGCGTTGTAAACAGTGTTGTCGTCGCGTTCGTCCAAATGACCACAGGCAACGTACAAGTCCCGATCACCGTCGTTATCCAAGTCGGCCAGACAGCAGCCCCAGCTGACGTTCGGGGCTGTCCCGTCGCCGGCGCCCGTGAGTTGTGTCACGTCGTGGAAAAACGCATCACCGAGATTTCGGTAGAGCGTTGCCCTTTCGTGTTGGTAAGCGGTCACGTACAGATCGAGTCGTCCGTCATTGTCGAAGTCGCCGCAGTCGATGCCCATGCTGCCGCGCGCGGCCCCCATTCCATCGTAAGCCACACCGGAAAAGATACCGGTCTCCTCAAACGTGCCGTGCCCATTATTGCGGTAAAGGAAATTCGCCATTTCGTCGTTGGCGACGCAAATGTCCGTGTCTCCATCGCCGTCGATATCCCCGCAGACAGCGCCCATGCCAGTGCCCGCCTTGACAGCGATGCCGGACGGTCCGCTCACGTCAGTCCACCGTCCATCCCCCTCATTGCGGAATAGGGTGTTGTGTTCTGCTGGATAATCGAGCGGGCCTGGATACACACTTCGGCCACCCTGTTTGGGGGCTTGGTGTGCGGCCAGGGAGAATCGCACGTAATTGGCGGCGAACAGGTCGAGATCCCCGTCGCCGTCCATATCGAGCAAGCAAGTTCCGGCGCCCACCCGCTCGCCTCGGCCAACGCCGGCAGCATCGGTGACGTCTGTGAAAGTACCGTCGCCGTCATTTCGGTACAGAACGTTCGATCCATAGTTGCTCAGATAAATGTCAGGATGTCCATCGTTGTCGAAGTCGCCAACCGTGATTCCCAAACCGAACGCCTGGCAAGCAACGCCCGCTTCACGGGTCACATCGCAAAACTTCATTCCACCGAGGTTTTTGTACAAGGCGTGGTGAGACGGTGGCGACAGCGGTGGAGTGCCCGGAAGCGCTGCACCGTTGCACAGGTAGACGTCGCTCAGCCCATCGCCGTCGTAGTCAAAGATGGCGAGACCGCAACTTACCGTTTCCATGATAAAGCGCTTACCGGAACTGCCATCGTTGTGGACGAAATCGATGCCCGACTGGCTGGTCCAGTCGGTCAGTTCAAGTCGCTTGTCGGGCTCTTCGCGCTGCTCGTGGGACGTAACACTACCCGTTGCGACCCCGGATGTCGGGGATGTAACCCCATTGCTCGCTGGATCGCGAACACACCCGCCTGCACCGGTCACGGCGCACACGGTGGCTGTCATTAGGAAGAACCAAAAACAATACTTGCCAAGTCTCATGGTCATCGTTCACGCCCGTTAGCGCTGGCGAGCTGCCGATGGTAGGTTGCGTTGGCCGCGTCTCCGCACGCCTCGAAGTACACTGCCAAGGCACGATGGGCTCCTCTGTGACCGGGATTCAATTCGATGGCCGCCTTCATCCACTTTGCCGCGTCATCTGGCGGGCCGAATCGAAACAAGATGGTTCCAATCTCGTAGCGCAGCTCGGCATCATGAGGAACCTTGATCGATTCGCGGACGAGTCGGTCGAGCTGCCGCATATTGGTTTCCGCCTGACCGACGTAATCCAAGTGCTTCTTCGCGTCGTCCGGCCGGTTGAGCGCCCTCAGCGTCCGGCCCAGGGCCTCGCGAGCGAAGGTGTCATAAGGCTGGCGCTTGACGACCTCTTCAAGCTCGCGGAGCGCATCGTCGAATTTCCCTCGAGCGAGCTCCAACTGTCCTTTGAGGCGCCGAGCATCCAGGTGAAGAGGGGCGAGCTGTAGTGCCTTGCCAATCCGCTCGGCTGCCAAATCGAAATCGCCGCGCTCATAGGCGCACTGAGCCAACACGTACCGAATCTGAGCGTCGTCGGGAGCTTGCTGCACGCAAATCGCTAGTTGGGCCTCTGCCTCCGGGAGCTTTTGCGAATGAAGCAAGGCCTCGGCCAAGCGCCGGCGCATGATCGTTTGGTCCGGGTCCATCTTGAGCCCTTTGGCATACAGCGGGATGGCCTGAGACGATTGGCTCATACTTTGCCAAAGGTATGCTCGCATGAATATCGGTTCAGGATCGTCCGGATACGACTCTTCCCAGACGTCGAGCAGGTCGAGGGCATCTTTGGTGCGTACATTGGCAAAAAAGCCCTGCACGAACGCCTGGCAGATGTCGGGCCCATCTTCCGAGGCGCTGATCAGCATCGTAGCCAGGAAGGGCTCGGACTTGCGCAGGTCTCCTGTTTGAGCGAGCACAAGCAGTCGCTCGCGCTCGACCCGTCCCGAGTCGGCACCCATCGCGGCAGCGTGGTTCAGCAGTACAGATACCCGATCGAGATTGCCCAATCGGCGATGCGTACGAGCCAACAATAAAAGGGTTTCGGTATTGTCCAGATCGCGCCGGAGTGCGCTGCGCAGTTCGCTCAGCGCTTCGACGTTGTCGCGCTCGCGGAGAAAATTCCGGGCACGCGACTGACGCCAGCGAATCGCCATGGGTTCCAAGGCTGTCGGTATCGCGGTCGCAAGCAACAGGAGGCTGGCGACTAGGATTATCAACCAGCGGCGAACCGGAGCTCGGTGAAGAATCGTTCTAGTGCTCTGGTCGGAAGCACTAGGTGGGAAGCCAACAGGTTGATTCGACACGGCGACTCCACCGCAGAGGTCGCTCCGAAAGTACTGATAGAATTGGACGAGCTCCGATTATAGGGTAGGTCTACTTGGACCGACAACGGCTCGCTGTTTGAGCGTCTCGATTGTAGGTGGATATTCGCAATCGTTTAACGGCAAGCCGAAGGCGACGGAGTGGCTAGCCGTACCTCAGTCGCCTTCGGCTTGCCGTTAAACGATCTACCGACAAATATGATGCCCACAACGGCTCGCTTAACAGCTGCATTGCCGCCATCCCCCGTGTACACTGGCGCAGACACCAGCCAGCGCAGCACGTTGTGGCTTTACGAGGACATCCTCACGAACTCCCTCTGATCAGCCTGGAGAAGTCTCGTGAATCGCAGGCGCAGGAAGGCGAACATCCCCCAGGAAACTCCCATCGTTGAAAGCGATCGAAAGTCAAAACCACAACTGTCTCTTGCCAAGAAGTTGCTGTTTTCGACGATGGTCACGGTCTCGTTTTTTGTCGTCCTGGAGTTTGCCCTGGCGGCCACGGGCTGGAAGCCACTCGTGGCGGAGGAAGACCCTTATGTGGGATTTGCTTCGCAGATTCCGCTCTTTGTTGAGGTGATCGGAGCCGACGGGCGGCCGGAACTGGTCACGGCTGAGAACAAAACAAGATGGTTCAACCGGCAAAGGTTCTCAAAAAAAAAGTCGGCGAACACGTATCGGATTTTTTGTCTCGGCGAATCGACTACCTACGGTCATCCCTACGACGATCCGACTTCGTTCGCCGGTTGGCTGCGAGAGTTGCTTCCTGAGGTGGATCCCTCGCGAAAATGGGAGGTGGTCAATTGTGGCGGGATCAGCTATGCCAGCTATCGCGTTGTCAACGTACTGAAAGAACTGCTGCAATATGAACCGGACCTCTTCATCGTGTACTCCGGTCACAACGAGTTTCTCGAAGCCCGCACCTACGCCAAGCTGATCGAGGCACCGGGGCTCGTGCTGCAGCTTGGCAGCGTTTGCAGCCGCACTCGCACTTACGCCGTCCTATCGCGGTTGGTGCTGGGCAAACGCGGAACTATCGCCGCCAAAGATCC
Organism: uncultured Pirellulaceae bacterium; assembly: GCA_964519825.1. Taxonomy (GTDB): domain Bacteria; phylum Planctomycetota; class Planctomycetia; order Pirellulales; family Pirellulaceae; genus CAZFLF01. Next base: position 4,413 of record CAZFLF010000561.1, read on the forward strand.
GCGCGATCAGAAAGACCTGCTGGCCGCCGAAGTGAATACGCTTCTGGATAGCGCCGTGGGACCAGAAGCCTACCATCGAGACGATGGGTTACGCCGCGAGATTCTCCAGCACTACGAATTTAATCTCCGTCGCATGGTCGAGCTTGCGACAAATAGTGGGGCCAAGCTGGTCCTCGTCACGCCGGCATCAAACCTTGCCAACTGCTCTCCTTTTAAGAGCGAGCACCATGCGGATTTGGAAGCCGCTGCGGAGCAGAAATGGGAAGCTTCGTATGCTCTCGCTCAGGAGCGATTTCGGACTGGCAATCACTCCGAGGCAATGCAGGCTATCAACCAGGCCGTCCGCATCGACCCGCGACACGCCGCGGGAGTTTACCTGCGCGGGCAGATTCTCTCGGCCCTGAGTGAGCACCAGGAAGCGCGGAAAGATTTCGTCGCGGCCCGTGACGAGGACGTTTGTACCTTACGCGCACCGACCGAATTCATCGAGGTCGTACGAAAAGTTTCTCAAGACATGCGGGTTCCGCTGATCGACTTTGTCGCGCATGTCGACAAGTTATCTCCCGCAGGTATTCCCGGCGATAACCTCTTCCTGGACCACGTACATCCGACGATTGAAGGCTACCGAGACCTGGCTGTATTGATCGTGGCGTCCCTGCGTGAAATCGGTGCCATCCCAGGCAGCAGCGAGTTAAGCCAAGAGATGCTTGCTGCGGTG
>CAZFLF010000562.1:0-5126 GCA_964519825.1 uncultured Pirellulaceae bacterium
GCAAAGACGCAAAGAGAATGGCTGCGAGCAACTGTTCATTCTTTGCGCCTTAGCGCCTTTGCGTGAGACATTCTTCAGACGGCACTGCATTTGCGAAGTACGAATCCGGAAAGTGGTTTTGGGTTTACGAGGCGTATGCAGAAAGGGAGCACAGCCATGTCGAAATGTGAACATTGTGGGAATGAATACGATAAGTCGTTCACGGTGCACATGGCTGGGAAGGACCACACATTCGACTCCTTCGAATGTGCGATTCACGTGTTGGCGCCAATTTGTGCACATTGCGGGACCAAGGTAATCGGTCATGGCGTTGAAATGGACGGCACGATCTTCTGCTGTGCAAATTGTGCCAAGCATGCGGGAGTCACTGGACTGAAAGACCGTGTTTGAATAGCACAGCCTGTGGCCAAAAGACAGCCATATACAGAAGGAGATTTGCAATGCAGGTCAGTCAAGTAATGACGAGGCATGTTGAATGTACTCGACCCGATGCCACTCTGCAGGAAGCGGCATTGAGAATGAAGCAGCTCCAGGTGGGACCACTGCCGGTCTGCGAGAACGATCGACTAGCCGGTATCGTGACCGATCGGGACATTACGATCCGAGCGACGGCCGAAGGATTGGATCCGAGGACGACACTAGTTCGCGAAGTGATGACACCGAGTGTCATTTATTGCTTCGATGACCAAGAAGTCGAAGAAGCCGCTCAGCTGATGAAGGACTTGCAAGTTCGCCGACTAGCCGTTCTCAATCGCGACAAACGGCTTGTCGGAATTATTTCACTCGGCGATCTAGCGGTCGAAACCGGCGATGATCGACTGGTTGGAGACACGCTGGAAGTCGTCTCCGAACCGAATCGACCGAACCGCTGACAATCAAATTGGTTGCCACGATCACCCCCAACCGCCGTTGCCCCGCAGGCTGCTCTTAGGCCGTTGTCAAATCGTCATTGGCCGACACTTTTCCGCAACAGTTTTTGTACATCTTTCCGCTGCCGCAGCGGCAACGCTGGTTGGGCCCCGCTTTGGTAGATTTGTACACGGCCAGTTCGCGCTTTCGTTCGGCGGGATTTTCCGCGCGGATGCTGGCTTTTTGGACATTCGGTTGGCGCAGAGTACCCGGTTCCTCGTACCGAATATGGGACGTCGCCCCCGTACTGAGACATTTACGGATCAGCGCCGCCGGGTCAAACCTGTTTTCCTCGACGCCCGCGCGCAGTTGCCGTTGCCAATCGTCCAGTCCCGCGTCATCCAATACCCCCACGGGGATTGCCGCGCCGCCCGTCGCTAGATAGTCGCCGAAATCGAGCAAACGAGTGGCCATGAGCGCGCCGCGCTCCGCCGTTTGCGACAAACCCATATCCACCAGCAGATGTTCTTCTTCCGTGAACAAGTTTCGGACATGACATCCAACACCTCGTTCGACGCCGAGCACAGCCACCAATGCGTAGGTGGCGCGCTGCATGGCGAGCAAACAAATCATCTCATCGGAATCAGGCTGTGGTGGGCAGTCGGCAAGGTATTGCTCGACGGCATTGTGCCCGTTTTGAAACACGTTGTAGATACAGTAGTCCATCAATACTGAAGATTCGACTTCATGATTGAAGACGAACACATTCCCGCGGAGCATTCCCAGCTTGCGCGCCCCTTCGTGGAGCACTTCTTTGGAAAGCCGCTGGACAAGTTCGTTGTTCAGATGGAGCCGCAAACCGCGCAGTCGCTGGTACTGAGCGACAACATGAATGCGATTTGAATCCGATGCGGACGAACCCCTCACCAAACTAAGTAAGCCCATACTTCACCTCCTTGAAACGGCATTTCCTTGGCACGACGCCAACATCATACGACAACCATCCAGGATCGAGAACCGAAGTTTCAAAGCGCTCCGCGGAAGAAGGACGTTTGGCGGGACGGCACGGGCGACCCCCCTCCAAATGTGTTTGGGCGTGCCCCTGGGCGAGACGGAATCGATTCTCCATGGCGTTAAACTCACCACCGTCTCGAACAGGGTGAACCGAAGTGGAACCCATTTAGAGGGGGTTCTTGCCAGTTCCACCCCGCCGAGCTCTTCTCCGGAGTGCGCTCGATTTGTAACTCGTACCGTGTCTGCCGGACAGTCGCGGACGCCTGCGACCGGCCGGGATTAATTTCCGGGATCGGAATTGTTTCACTCGGCGATCTGGCCGTCGAAACCGGCGATGATCGACTGGTTGGAGACACGCTGGAAGTCGTCACCGAACCGAACCGACCGAACCGATGACAATCAAATTCCAGTCGGTCTTAGTGATGTCAGTCGGGTGTGACTGGAATTACTTGAGCTGCTCCACGAATCGCTCTTACTCTCGCAAGCAATCCTCCTCGCTAACCCATTACCCGTGCACGCCGTCCGGCCGCGGAAACGATATTCCCGATTTTTCTGCACCCGGTGACTATTCCGGCGTCTGGACAGGCACGGGACACAGCTTGCGTCCATGCTCAACCGGCATCTATCCAGACGGATAGCGTCAGTAAATCGCATTCGTTTTTCTGACACTGATTCTCTGCAAGTAGCTTACAAATAGTAACTTTGTACGTATTGTGTCCGTTCATAAAACAGGTTTCTGGACTTGCCTGATGTCAGAAAAAGAGGTACATTTTTCTGACAGGATCCGAGCTATGGCCACGAGCATTCAGGACACAATCGTTGATCGCCTACGCCGCCTGGGGCGGGGTAAAGTGTTCACGCCGAAGGATTTTCTGGACATCGGGAGCCGCGAGGCGGTCGATCAGGCCCTGTCGCGGCTTGCCAAGTCGGAGACGGTGCAGCGGCTTGGCCGCGGTCTCTACTGCTACCCGAAGATCAACAAGCGGCTCGGGATCGCCATTCCACCGGATGTTGATGAGATTGCGGACGCTCTTGCGCGTCAGACTGGGAGCCGAATCGCTCCCTCGGGAGCAACGGCCGCAAACCGCCTCGGGCTTTCAACTCAGGTTCCAGCCAAACCAATGTATCTCACCGACGGCCGAAGCCGCCAGGTGCGCGTCGGCAACTTTGTCATCGTGGTCAAGCATGTGGCTCCCAAGGAACTGCCGGTTGGCAACCGAACCAGCGCGACGGTGTTGCAGGCGCTGCGCCATCTTGGTAAGGACGCGGTTGATTCAACCGTCGTCAGCCGAATCCGCAAGGCCCTGTCTCCCAGGAATCGGTCCCAGTTGTTGCAGGATGCCCGTTATACGACCGACTGGATCGCGGACGCAGTGCGGAAGATCGCCGAGGATCAAGCGGAGGCAGTGAGTCATGGATGACATCGCCCGACTACCGGCCGCCGACCGGGCTGACCTGTTCGTGGTTACTGGCACCGGTCGCGGACTGACCTCTGAAATGATCGAGAAGGACTTCTGGGTCTGCTGGACACTCAAGCGGCTCTTCACCCTGACCGACCCACCCGCAGGACTGCTCTTCAAGGGCGGCACCTCGCTGTCCAAGGTGTTCGGGATCATCGAGCGGTTTTCGGAAGATGTGGACCTCTCGTTCGACCGGGCCGGGTTGGGTTTCGGGGGTGAGAGCGATCCGCTCAACGCGACCACGGGAAAGCGGCGCAAACACGTCCTCGAAGCGCTGACCGAAACATGCCGGCGGGTCGTTCGCGAACGACTCCTGCCTCAACTCGTGGCCGTCTTCGGCGATGCCTTGGGTGAACCGCCCTCGACGACATGGGGTTTGGAACTGGCCGATGATGTCCTGGACGGTCAGACGCTACTGTTCCGCTACCCGTCCGGTATCCGGTCTCGTCCCGCCGACGAGCCGGCCTATATCAGGCCGGCCGTGCGACTGGAGATTGGGGCACGGTCGGACCACTGGCCGGCGGCCGAGGGCACTGTCTCGCCCTACGCGGCGACGGATTTCCCCAATGTGTTCAAGGAACCAAGGTGCAAAGTCCTCGCCCTGGCCGCCGAGCGGACATTCTGGGAGAAGGCAACAGTGCTTCATATGTGGCACCACGCCCCGCCGGACAAGAAGTTCCGGGATCGGCAGTCGCGGCATTACTACGACGTGGTGCAGTTGTACGAACACGAGTCGGGAAAGGCCACTATCAAGGACATCGACCTGTTGCTGAAGGTCGCCCGGCACAAGGAAGTATTCTTCCCGGCAGCCTGGGCACGGTACGCGGACGCCAAGCCCGGCACGCTCAGAATCGTGCCTCCGGACGACCGTTTGCTGGCGTTGGAGCGGGACTACCGAAAAATGCAGGAGATGATCTTCGGCGAACCACCTGCTTTCGAGCGCCTGCTCGAAGTCCTGCGGGAAATCGAGCGAGAAATCAACGGTTAGCCTCACCTGAGGTGAGAATCACCGCCCGGCGTCAGACCGCGAGTCCGCGTTCAATAGGGCCGATTTTCAGAACACCAAGAGGCACCCGTATGGACGAGAAAGCACGGATTCCCACTTTTGAAGACGTTGGGGTACGCTGGATTGGTTGGTCGAACTTTCAGTGCGAAGGGCAACGGACTTGTCCATTTGACAACGGCTGGCAGGCAACTTGCGGGGCAACGGCGGTCAGCGGTCATGGCAATCGGACTGGTGTGTCGAATCGAGTTTTCCACGTGATCGTCGCGACGGGCGGCCGTTCACTGTGGTTGTCCTCGGTCCAAAGCTCCGGCAGGATTTGAATGTGCGACAATTTGGGAAACGTCAGCTCAGCTGATCAAAATCACCCGGCTGGTGAAAGTGCCGAACCTCGTTTCGCTGTCGCTGCGGCGTCGTCATTGCCCGAAGTTTCCGTCTTGAACCTATTGGACACAAAAGCCGCGACTTTCCATCGCCTCCAACTGCCCCGCGGATTGCCCGTTGTCCCCAGCCAATTGGAGGAACTACTTGCAGTTCGCACTGGCTGAAAGCTCGACGACCAATCCAATGTGCTGCCAACTCGTCACGGTCGAACTTTCGCCAGTGGCACACATTTAGAGGGGGTTCTTGCCAGTGCCACCCCGCCGCGTGACGCTGTAGCCCGGCACCTGAGATGATGAAAACGTCACCGTAATGCGCAGTCGCCATCCCCCCACTTTTATTGCGCGGCGATGACGTCCGCACGGCCCCGTTCACCAGCGATTTTCTGGACCCTATTGATTAGCCTTCGGTCCCGCTTT
>CAZFLF010000563.1:0-5125 GCA_964519825.1 uncultured Pirellulaceae bacterium
CTGGTGTATCGAACCCTGACGGTTCGGACACAGGCGGTTCGGACACAGGCGGTTCGGACACAGGCGGTTCGGACACAGGCGGTTCGGATACGGGCGGTTCGGATACGGGCGGTTCGGACACAGGCGGATCGGACTCGGGCGGTTCGGACTCGATTGTCTGCGATACGCCGTCGGTGACGATTTCGGCTCCCAGCGACGTCGACGAATACAGCATTTTCACCGTTTCGGGCAGCGCCAAGCACGCGGTACGGATTGAGATCACCGCCACCGGTGTTTGGGCTTATGTCGACAGGGTGGGCAATACATCGGGGAGATCCTACGACGCGGCAACAGGGGCGTTCTCCCAGATGCTCATCTTCAAGGACGATAGCCCCTCCGGCACGCCGGTGGACTTAGAAACCGTCACGGTGAATGTTACCGGACCGTGTGGCGGTAGCGCGTCCGCGGTTGTCATGGTTCACAATGTGAAAGTGACTGCGTCCGCGACGGTGGCGCCAACGGTGATCAAAGAAGGGGAATCGGTCGAACTCATCGTGACCTTTACCGACGCGATCTTGGATGGCCAAACCATTGTCGTGGACTGGGGCGACGGCCAGAAGTCGACAATGCAATACACGGACCAAGATCCAAATCCGCCGCTGGTTCGCGAGAGGATCGCGTTCCTTCGACCACCGCGGCGGCTCACGTTCACCGAAGCGTTTTCACATAAATACCCGGACGACAACCCCACCGCGACTCCTAGTGACGATTATTTGATAACGGTCACGGTCTCCGACAACGACGCATCTTCGGCTACCGCAACGACCAGCGTGACGGTTAATAACGTTGCACCTACGGTCACCATCGTGGGGATCTTTCCACTGGACAATGTCGTCGCGAACGGCCGAATCGACGAAACCGAAGGCTTCTCGGTGCTCGGTACCGTCGACGACCCCGGAATTCTCGACACCCACACCGGCACTGTGAAAGCAGATCTGAACTGGGATGGTGATTTCGACGACCCCGGTGAGCAGATCGCCATCTCTGGCAGTGGAGGCGGATGGGGATGGGGATTCTCCGTGAAATTTGCCGCAGTATCTGACGACGGGCCGTCACCCGGCAATGGCACGGCATCCGACCCAATCAATGTCCTCGTCGAAGTGTTTGACGACGACACCGGACTGGGAACTTCGTCTCGCGATGGCGTCGTTTTCAACGACGCACCGCGAGTCCTTTGGGATCAGGTCCAATTGACCTACACCCGAGACGCCAGCGGCAACATCGATTCGATAACGATCGTCGGACAATTCGAAGACATTGGTCTGAGCGACGTGCATCAGTTGGGCATCAAATGGGGTGATGGCGGCGCCGGGAACGGCACGTCGAACCCGTTACCAATTACGGGGCGCAAATTTAGCGTTACACGAGCAATGCCGCCCTCCTTTGGATCGTCGATTCGGCGGATCTTTCCCATCTTGCTGGCCGTCCGGGATGATGACGCCGGAGTGGATTCAGGTCAGTTGGATGGTAAAACGCATTGGTCGTTTGACGGAGCCGAACGACAAAACGAAACGAAAGATTTGACACCCAAGCTCGTGGAACCACTCGTGTCACCGGCCCTCGCGGGTGCGAAATGGAAGGGTTATGGTGAAGCACGGATTGCTGCGGTTCCAGCTGACTCAAACTCAATTACCGGTTCAGCGGATGCGGCTAGTGCCTTAGCCTTTCCTGGCATTTTCGACCCGCATGACTTTACGCAGTATCTTCAATTTCGTGCCAAGAGTTCTCTGACATTCGGCATTACGTGCGACAGCGATACAGGGGACATAGGGAACGATGTCTCTGGTGGCGGGGGAGGTTTCGCGATCAAACTCGACAAAGATGGCAAGTTCCTGGGATGGGATTACAACGCATATAGCCTTCCCAAGTATGGGCCACTGGGAGCTTCCACCAATGTCCAAATCGGTGTGACCTCGGGTGCCGGAAAGAAGACGGTCGAAGTAGATGTTGAGGCTCATTTTGGCCTGGCAACAGCTGTAACGATAACCGCAGAGAACGGTCCACAAATTGATGGCCCAGGCGGCAAGGTCACAACAAAACGTGGCACTTCCAGCAGCTATCCGGGTGGGCTTGAAGATTTTGCACGTGCGAAGAGGACGTACCAGTGTCTGGAGCGATTGAAACTTACCAAAACCGACTTGAAGGACTAATCGATGACAAGTATTCCGGTCTGCGATTATGCCGTCCGAAACGTGGCGGTTAAGTCATTTCGTCCCCGGCCTACGTGGATGATCACATTCTGGGTCACGAACTTGGGATGCGTTCTATTGATCGGCATACTTGCATCCTTATCCTGCCGCGGGGACGTGAAAGCGACATCAAAGTCTGCTGCTCCACCAACTCCGCGGCGCACCTGGGCGGAAGTGAAGCTTGAGATTGACGCTGCTTTTGCCGCGTGCGACGCAAGCACCTCGGCGGTAATGGGCAAGCAACATCCTCGCTCGGTATCCATCGGTGGCACGTGCGGTGGCAGCATTCGACCGACAACCTCAGTAATGGAGCTCGTTTTCGATCGTCATCCGTCGGGTCGGCCGCGTGAGGCGGTCATCATTCTCGACATCCGCGTCGAAAGGGACTACAGCGGTGAGTTGGGCCAGGCCAGTGCGTTCCGGATTGTCTGTAATACTGTGAGGGACGAAGGTCAAGAAATGGTCGCAGGGATGGTCTCGTTTTTTGAGAAGAAAAAATGGCCCTACGAAATCATTGATCCGAAGAAGAAAGAAAAACCAGACGTCAAAAATTTAAAAGGGGATTCGGGAAAGAAATCGTCCCCCTGACTCACTGCCGATACATCTGCGTTTATCCGACTCGGGACGTGGGATGATTGGCCCGTCGAGGCGCATTGCAGAGAAACCTTGACCGTTAGTGCAACGCAGTGCCAGACTAACGCGACATGGGGTTTCAACGACAAGACCAGTGCGAGGAAACGCCCCTCTCGCAGTGGACAAGTGCTGCAATGGCCATTTCTGCAAAGACCATCAAACGCTGGAAAGAGGAGCTGCAGATCAACGAGCGTCTGCTGAGTACCGAATCAGAACGCTTCCATTGGTTGCGAAGTTTATATGTCCGAGTCTATCAGTTTCTCCTAAGCCGATACGATGACGAAGGGCTGCAGTCGCCGACACAAGAGGATGACCGCGGTAGCGACGACGGCAATCACGCCAGCACAATGCCCTTCGTCGACCTCACCTTGGATCATCATGGCTTGCCGGCTCGGACGCCTCAATCGCTACGGTATGTACTGGAGCAGGTTCAGTCGAATCAGCCAGCGTCCGCGTCGGTTAATACCAGTAAAAAAGGCCGGAGCATATCACCGGAATGGGTAGTCGTCGCAACCAGTCAAGACTATCGGCTTTCCTCCTGCGAGAGTGTCTTAAAGGACCGGGGCATTAGGTTCCGCAAAAGTGCTTTCGGTCTCTATAGAGCCCTCGAAGTGCGATTCGACGATCGCAGTGCCGCTTTTGCCGAGTTGAGAAGCCATCCTCGAAGAGTGCTCCGTTGGTCCAAACGTGATCGAGCCGCCGCACTGCACTCGTGGGAATTCGCGCAGGAATTCAAGCGGAAATTCACGCTGTTCCTGTTGTTTTCGATTCTGGTCACCGCCCTAATCTTTTTTCTCATCGTGATTGTAACTACGTGGACTCTCCGGCTTCCGGCCGTGGAAAGTTGGCTTCAGTTTCGAGCACCGCCAAGATTTCCGTCCTCACGCGATGCCGACGTAGGTTTTCGTGCGGACACGCGAGCCGCGTGTCGCCACGTTCTTTAGTCATTAACCTTTGTCGAGCGTGCCAATGTAGATGTCGGTTTGTGGGTGTTCGGACTTCCACTTCTTCCAGGTCGTCAACTGAAACATGTAATCCTTAAGTGGCAGTTGCGGATCCATTTGGGGATACTGGCGCCCGTTCAGGAGTACTACCATCCCCTCGTCGAGCAAACCGCTCACGGCCAAGTCGAGCGACTTCGTTCCCGAAGACGTCAAGACTCGACAGGATTTGGTCTCCTCGCAGTAGGTAACGGTGATCGGCACGCCTCCCAGCAAGTCGTTGACGATGCGATGCCCCAATTCACTCGTGGGCATCGATACGAGTTCCGGTGGCGTCGTCATCGCTTTGACGAGATAGGCTCGATGCTTGTCTCCCGCGGAGACGCCAATCACAAGTTCATCGTCTTCAAGAGCGACTTCTTGCACGGAGAGTGTTTCTGGTTCTCGCACCCCGAGTGAGAAGGCCGTTTGTTTCGGAGCGTCCGGTGGCGGCGAAGGTATCGTTGGAGATTTGGTGCAGCTGACCGATAGGATCAAAGCGAGTATCGCGATCCAGCTTATCCATTTAACCGGTTGCACGAACTGTGGCATTGCACTGCACGGAGCTTCTACTTCATCCGAAGGTTTAATTCACCTCAAGGTGTAAACGGGAAACGCGGCATCTTTCTACTGGGCTGCTGTTTTGTTTCGCGCCCGACCGAGTTTCGCGATGAACTGACAAAGAGAGTTTTTCGGATGGCGGAACTTTTTTTGGATACTGGTGTTCTTGGGCGGTGGCCATCTCGTACGGCAACGTCAATCGATCAACACTCGCCCGGGACTACGCGTTTGGATGAATCGTCCAAATCGAATGACTCAGAAGCAGCCAACGGATTGCAAGCTCGATTAAAGAGCGGAGACCGTGAGGCACTGGCATTGCTGTTCTCTCAGCATCACAATCGACTAGTGCGGCTTGTCGGCTTTCGGTTGAATCGGCGGCTCCTTGGACGTGTTGGTCCGGACGATATTCTCCAGGAGGCCTTCCTCGCCGCCGCTCAGCGGATCGACCACTATGCTGCCAATTCGTTGATGTCTCCCTATGTTTGGTTGCGGATGATCGTGATGCAAACGTTAACAGACATTCATCGCCACCACTTGGATGCGCAAATGCGGGATGCCAACCGGGAGGTGGCAGGCGGCTTTTCATCAACTCCGTCGGCCTCGATCGCAGGCTTCTTGACGGGGCGGCTGACCTCACCCAGCCAGGCCGTCGAGCGCGCGGAAACGTTTGAATTGGTGGAACGAACCGTGGCCGGGATGGATCCGCTGGATCAGGAAGTACTG
>CAZFLF010000564.1:0-5115 GCA_964519825.1 uncultured Pirellulaceae bacterium
AGGCAGGGCACCAGTGCGTGGTCTTCGACCGCTCGCCCAATGCGGTGGAAGATCTGGTCAAGGAGAAGGCGCTTGGAGCCTCGTCGCTGCAAGGTTTCGTAAAGAGGCTTGAGAAGCCTCGTGCAGTCTGGCTCATGGTGCCGGCGGCAGTCGTGGATGAAACCATCACAGACCTCTTGGCCCACCTTGAGCCCGGCGACATCCTCATCGACGGCGGCAACTCCTACTATGTGGACGACATCCGCCGCGCCAAGGAACTCGCGGCGAAGCAGATCCATTACGTGGACGTGGGGACGAGCGGCGGTGTCTGGGGCTTGGAGCGCGGCTACTGCATGATGATTGGCGGCCCAGAGCAGGCGGTCCAGCGGCTCGATCCGGTTTTCAACACGCTAGCACCGGGTGTCGGCGATTTTCCACACACCGATGGGCGTAAGCAAATCGGCGGCACGGCCGAACTGGGTTACCTGCACTGCGGGCCGAATGGTGCCGGCCACTTCGTCAAGATGGTGCACAACGGCATCGAGTACGGTCTTATGGCCGCCTACGCCGAAGGGTTCGGCGTCTTGCGCGGCGCGAACATCGGCAAACATTCACACGAAACCGACGCCGAAACGACGCCCCTCCGCGACCCGAAGCACTACCAGTTCGACCTCAATCTGCGTGACGTCGCGGAGGTGTGGCGGCGCGGCAGTGTGATCGCCTCGTGGTTGCTTGACCTAACCGCAGCCGCTCTGGCGAAAGATGACTCGCTCGAAAATTACGCAGGACGAGTTTCGGACTCCGGTGAAGGGCGATGGACGATTAAGGCTGCCATTGATGAGGCAGTGCCGGTGCCGGTTCTCACCGCGGCGCTCTACTAGCGTTTCACCTCGCGCGGCGAGGCGGACTTCCAGGACAAATTGCTGTCGGCTATGCGCTTCCAGTTCGGCGGACATTTGGAGAAACCGGCCGGTAAATAACCACGAGAAAGAGAGATCCCAATGAGCGAATCCCAGGCTGACGCCTTGGTCTTCTTCGGCGCCACGGGCGACCTGGCTTACAAGAAGATTTTCCCATCGCTGCAGGCGATGGTGAAACGCGGCCACCTCAGCGCGCCGGTCATTGGAGTGGCAAGGACCGGCTGGACCATCGACCAACTGCGGGCGCGGGCGCGGGACAGCCTGGAGAAACACGGCGGAGTTGATCCCGTCGCCTTTGACAAGTTATGCGGCTTGCTGCGCTATGTGGACGGCGACTACAAGAGCCCTGAGACTTTTCAGGCCATCCGCGAAAAACTCAGTAAAGCGCAGCGGCCGGCGCACTACCTCGCCATTCCGCCCATCTTGTTCGGTGAGGTCGTAGAACAGCTCGCCAGATCGGGCTGTACCAAGGACGCACGGGTCATCGTAGAAAAGCCCTTCGGACATGATCTCTCTTCGGCTCGGGAACTCAACCGGGTTCTGCTTGCGACCTTTGACGAGACGGCGATTTTTCGCATTGACCATTACCTTGGCAAACGGCCGGTTCACAACATGGTCTTCTTTCGTTTCGAGAACTCGCTCTTGGAGTCGTTCTGGAACCGCACCCACGTCGAGAGTGTTCAGATCACCATGGCCGAGGATTTTGGAATCCAGGGCCGAGGCGCGTTCTACGATCAAACAGGCGCGATTCGCGACGTGGTCCAGAATCATTTATTCCAGGTCCTGGCGAACCTGGCGATGGAGCCTCCGGTTCGAACCGATAGCGAATCGATGCGGGATGAAAAGGTCAAGGTGCTCAAAGCAATCTCGCCACTGGACACAAACAATCTTGTCCGCGGGCAGTTCCGCGGCTACCGCAAAGAGAAAGGCGTAGCGCCGAATTCGCAGGTCGAAACCTTTGCCGCGCTGCGCCTCGACGTCAACTCGTGGCGCTGGCAAGGGGTGCCTTTTTACATCCGTGCCGGGAAATCCCTCCCTGTGACATGCACGGAGATCATGGTCCGTTTGCGTCGTCCTCCAACTGTCTTTCCCACCTGCACTCCGGCGCCAAACTACTTTCGGTTCCGCATCAGCCCTGAAGTGACTGGCGCGTTCGGTGTCACGGTGATGGACGCAGAAGAAAAGATGGTCGGTCAACCATTGGAACTGCTGGCGAGCCACCTCCCCGAAGCAGGCGAGATGGATGCATACGAGCGGGTGCTGGGAGACGCAATGGCAGGAGACGCCGCTTCGTTTGCCCGCGAGGACTACGTGGAAGAGGCGTGGCGAATCGTTGATCCGGTGCTGAAGGCAGGCAGCCCGATCTTCGAGTACGAGCCACAGACCTGGGGACCGAGCGAAGTTGACGAGAAGGTGGCACCTCCCGGGGGTTGGAACAACCCCATCGTGACAGGCTAATCGAGACCGAATGCACTTCCATGAGACCGCTTCGGAATCGGTTGGCCTTTTCACCCGAAAATCTCGTTTGTACTAATGTGTGCATTTTTGAAATCGGATTTAATCCGGTCCAATTACACGCCAAGGTAAAACGAGACCTATGACCTACAAAGCAGTGCAGGTAACGAAACCTGGCAATTTGGAACTCGTCGAGAAGCCACTCGTGGACTTGCTTCGTCTGCGGCTAGGAGTATCGGGTCAAAAAGTTGCCAACCATGCCGGTAATCTACCCAACCTCTGGAATCGTCTGGCAACCACGTACCGTACGTCGCCCACGTCAGGAAATCCCGTGACCGCCCATTGACGGCGCGCCGGCTAATTGACGCGCAGCCCTTGACACTTCATTTCTTCGCTGAGAAGCCCGGACTCCGGGTAATTCCGCAAGTCCTTATCGCTGCTTCGCTAAAGGACGAAAGCACGGAGTTTCTTTCACCTTGGCATGCGTTGCGCTTTACACGAAGCGACGACAGAGCGCGGCGGGAATGGCGCCGCTCAAGAAATATTTATGCGGATGTAAGGTTCGGTCGCCTAGCCGGTAATTCCTGATGTAGATCCTTCCTGTGACAAGGAGCAGCGCCATGCGAAAGCAAAGTAAGCAAGACATGGAAGCAACCATCGATCTGCGGCCGTGGAAATACACAGAGGCCGTGAAAGCCCTTCCCTACCTGCGTTCAATCGTCCGGTCGCTCCGCGAACACTGGCTGGAAGCGCAGCGCGGGCGGTTGCAGCTGCGGCGACTGGATGCCCGACCTGGTCGGCCAGATCGGCAGGCCTTGATCTTGCGGGCAGAAGCCTCTCGGAATGCCGAGCTGGCTCAGATTCACTTCAACGAGGCACTGCGCGAACTGCAGGCCCTTGGTGAGTCTCCTATGCAACGGTTCATACGGCGGGGCCTTCTTCAGGACAGGTGTCAAACGAGGGCGCGAACGATGTTGAACTGAATTGAGGTGCAACATGACGACCAACGAAACTGCTCGCTCCCAAGGGAGTTCACTTGTTTGGTCAGCCGTTTTTCGGGCTGTCCGATTATTAATGATCGGGTTCATTGGCTGGCTTTGGTTTGTTTCGGCGGCCGACTCCGCCTGGAGAGCCGTGTCGCTTGCCGCAGTCTTAGCTCTCGCCGCTCTTGTCGACATCAGGTGGTATCTGTCTCGCTTCTGTGAAAGGCGGTGGCGGGTTGCGCTGGATTACGAAAGGCGGTGGCGGGCTGCGCTGGATGCTTACGCCGAGCGGGAGATCAGGCAACTACGGAGCAGGACAGCACAGCTTCCCAAGAACGCACACTAACGTTTGCTACGGATCGTTGAGTCCCCTTCCTTCAGTGTCAAAGTACACGCAATGCTGCCGCCCGACGGCAGAGGAGAACAACCATGTTACGCCGTTTGCTGCTCCTTGAATTTTGCCTTGTCCTGGCGGGTTGCGCCCGGTCCCCCTCGGAAGCGCCAGCGGCCGCGCCGATCCCAGTCACCGTCAGTTACCCGGTCGAGCGCGAGGTGACCGACTACGCGGATTTCACCGCCCGGACGGCCGCAGTCGATTCCGTCGAAGTGCGGGCGCGGGTCTGGGGTTTCCTTGACAAGGTCAACTTCAAGGAAGGGGCATTGGTCAAGAAGGGGGACGTGCTCTTCGAGATCGACCCACGGACCTATCAGGCTGCGGTTGACCAGGCCAAGGCGCTCGTCGTCCAAGGTGAGGCACAACTCAAGTTCAAGGAAGCCCAGTTCAAGAGGAACGAGGGACTGGTCGCCAAGGCGGCCATCAGCCAGGAAGTATATGAACAGGTCCTTTCCGAGCGCGACATTGCCAGTGCCGCGATCGGATCCTACAAGGCGGACCTGGCCCGGCGCCAGTTGGACCTCGATTTTACCAAGGTCCTGGCTCCGGTAAACGGCCGGATCAGCCGGACGCTGGTGACCGAAGGCAACCTGGTGCAATCAGGCGACCAAGCCGGCGGCACTCTGCTGACTACGATTGTGTCCGTGGACCCGATCTACGCCTACTTCGACGTGGACGAGCGCACCGTGCTGCGCGTCCGGCAGTTGATTCGCGAGGGCAAGGCCAAGTCGGCCCGCGAGACCGAGGCGCCCGTGACGCTCGGCCTGGCCACGGAAGAGGGGTTTCCCCACGAGGGCAAGATCAATTTCGTGGACAACCAAGTCAACCCGAAAACGGGCACCCTGCGCGTTCGGGGCGTGTTCCCCAACGAGGGCGAGGCGGTTTCGCCCGGGTTTTTCGCCCGCGTCCGCGTGCCCATCGGTCAATCCCATAACTCCTTGCTGGTCAGCGACCGCGCCATCGACAACGACCAGGGCCAGAAGGTCCTCTACCTCGTCAACGACAAGGACGAGGTGCTCTCGCGCCCTGTCCGCCCGGGGGCGCTGCACGATGGCCTGCGGGCGATCAAGGAGGGCCTGAAGCCGGGCGAGCGGGTGATCGTCAACGGCCTGCAACAGATCCGGCCGGGCGTCACCGTCGAGCCGAAGCTCGTGGACATGCCTGGAGGTCAGAAGTCAGAGGTCAGAGATCAGAACTCAATGGTCAGCGCCCGGATGACAGGAAAGGAGTAGGACTTTGAATCATCGAGCCCAGCATTCTCCCAATTTCGGCGCTACGAGCTGTCAGGTCGTTGTGTTCCTCTGCTGTGATGTAGCTGCAGTCCTTAGCGAAGTCGACCTCTGACCTCTGACCTCTGACTTCCGAGGCTTCACATGTTAGCGCG